>JBKPJS010000267.1:0-12616 GCA_046730815.1 Acidobacteriota bacterium | reverse complement strand
ATCAGTACCCGCTCAGTAACAACGACGTGGAAGTGACCGCAAGGATCACGTCCGCATTCCGGAGCCATTTCGGAGATGAAACCGTGTTCGACCTCGGACAACTCACCGCGAGTGAAGATTTCAGCGACATCCCTGACGCCTTCGGAACGCCGTACAGCTACTGGGGAGTTGGCGGCACGGACCCCGAGAAGTACCAACGCGCTCTCGATGCGGGGCGAGTGGAACAGGACATTCCGGTCAATCACTCTGAATTCTTTGCTCCCGTGATTGAACCGACGCTATCCAACGGCACTCAGGCACTCGTGGTTGCCGCTTTGACGTATCTGGCGAAGCTATCGCGATGACGATACCTAGGGATGACCGGGCGCACACACATCGACAGGTTGCGATTAAGGAGCCTCGCAGCCCTGAAAGGCCTTATCTCATCGCGCTTATCGCAACCAGGGGCGACGCGCTCCGCTTCGCTTCGCGCTTGCCCCTGGCTTTCATATGCGCGCCGTTGGCGCTGTGGTTTTGACCTTGGAGGCAAAGGGTCTCCGGGAAAACGAAGGAGGAAACTGGAATTGATCCAGGCCTCAGTAAGTCAAGATGCCTTGAACGCCCTGACAGGATTCAAGGCGTATGCGACAGGCACGTTGCTGGTACTCGATCTGATCGGCACCTTCGTGTTCGCACTGAGCGGCGGGGCGGCCGGAGTTAAGGAACGTCTTGATCTGTTCGGAGTGCTGGTGCTGTCCTTCGCGGCGGCCAGCGCAGGGGGCATTATGCGCGACTTGCTGATCGGGGCAATACCGCCGGCAGCAATCAGCGACTGGCGTTATCTGGCCGTCTCACTTCTCGCCGGGTTGATAATGTTCTTCTGGTATCCGATCAGCGAGCGGCTGCGCAATCTGCGTAACCACGTTTTGATTTTCGATGCCGGAGGGCTGGCGCTCTTCGCTGTCGTCGGCACGCAAAAGGCGCTCGGCTTCAGGCTCAACCCGCTGATGGCGGCGCTGCTCGGCGTGCTGACAGGAATTGGTGGTGGCATGCTGCGCGATGTGCTTGTCGCACAAGTCCCCATTGTGTTGCGGGCCGAACTATATGCTGTAGCGGCGCTCGCTGGTGCGGTCGCGGTGGTAGCGGGACACATGCTGAATCTTCCACCCACTGCGACGGCAATCGCCGGCGCAGCGCTCTGTTTCGGGATACGCCTCATCGCTATACGGCGTGGCTGGCGCCTTCCCGTCGCCGGCCTGCCGCAGCGGACTGAGTCGGGAGCGGATGCCGCGGACGATCAGGAGGACGGGCGAGGAGGAGGAACATGACAAACCCATCGCGCGTTACAGTTCGCGAGGCGCTCGCTTACAAATAAACAAGCTGCGCACGAGAAGGCCGCGTGGATGCTGAGAAGTCTCTTAGCAGAAGAGAAGCCTTCTGCGATTGTGTAAGCCAGTGGAATAGGAAGTAATACGATGACTATTGACATTGCAATAACAAACGATATGAAAGCATTTGAGCGGTGGGAAATGAGGGTGGCAAAGTGTCGCCCATTCAGCAATGTGTGGGCGTCGCTCAAGAGGTTCCAGAACGCAAAACAATTCACGGTGAGAGACAGGTGATGGATACGCGGAAGAGCGTCGGCAGCAGCAAGGAGTTTTGCCGCGTTCAACTTGCGTGGGCTGGTCCAGTGAGACAGAAGTGAACGTATCTTGTAAATCCTGCAAATCCTGTAATCCTGTCAAAAAGAGTTGACAGGATTTCAAGATTGGCAAGATTCAGTCATGATCTGGTGGTTTGGAGTCAAGGCGAAATCAACTTAATGAATCTTTAGAGCAGCAGGAGAGTTGGTTGCGGAGGTCTTCGACCTGCTGGCTTGATGCTCAGTATTTGAGCAACCGCGTGGAATTGGCACTGCACGTGCGAGAACGACGGCAATCAGACTAACCTCACAAGAATTCGCTACGTTGTACCCCTAATTCTTTCCTACGTGTAAATACGCTCGCAGACAGGTGTTAACACGCTATTTCCCACTCGCGTTCGCCTCTAGTCTATAACCGTAACAAGCGAGGATAGATGAGGGAGCGCATGAGGAATGGCTGTACCAGAGAACCAACACATCGTTTTGCCAGAAAGAACGATCGGAAAAAAACGAGGAGAAAGATGGTTTGAAGTTCTGAAACGATGGCTCGTGCAATGCCCGCAATGTTCGGAAGTGCGGTTAGTCGTAGGAGCTCAGGACAATGATCAATATGTCTGTAAGGATTGTGGGCACAGTTTCACCATAACGTTTCGGCGCCCTTAAAAGAGCATGGATTAACTGAACGCGAGGATTACTAAAGTATGGAGAGAACACCAATGATTGCTTATCGTGGTCCAACGTTAATTGCAGAGCCCGAACTGCGTTGGCCTATTCTAATTCTAGCCGCTGTTATAACTGCGCTGCTGGCAATATCAACCGCCGGTTTGTATTACCTGGCAACGCAGTCGGAAGTCAATTCCTATACGGAACCGCGGCTCATAGGAGCGTTGCAGCCCGGTCAACCGGAGTTTGAAGAATTTCGCCCCCACATTGCGATCGAGCAATTGGTGGGTACTGAGAAGGTGCACCCATTCGACACTCTGGCGGTCGCAATGACGGCAACGGTGCGAAATAACACGGGCCGCCACATCAGTGGTCTGGAATTGCGTGGTGCGATTTTGGACAGGGGAAACTCGAGTGTGCGCGAACGGACGGTAGTCGTCATTCCGCGGCGACAAAAGATACTTGAGTCGGGTGAAGCCATCAACACACGCATTCTGCTCGACGGCATTAATAAAGACTCGGATCGAGCGCACTTAGTCATGGAAGTTACGGCTATACGCTTTGATGAGTCGTGAGGTCGAGAAGCGTAGATGGACCAACTTAGTGCACAGCACGGAAAGTTAAATCAATAATATGAAAGTTTTAGTAGCGGTAGATTCGATTACTACTTTGGACATTCTTATTAATGAAATGAGTACTCGTTCGTGGCCTGCCGGAACGGAAGCGCAAGTGCTTTCGATTGTTGACGACGGTGACGTCCCATTGAAAGTTTGGCGCGAAGACGGTTACGGCGTTTCCGCAGTACGACGAGAGATGCACAGACGTGGCGAACAGATTTCTGCTTTAGCAGTCGAACGCCTTCGAAAGATTGGCCTTCCATCGCGCGTGGTAATCATGCGTGGAAATCCGGAATTCCTTATCTCGTTCGCGGCACGGAATTGGCCGGCTGACCTGATCATCATACGTGCGCACAATCGCAAAGACTTTCGAAGCCGGTTGCTCGGGAGTGTAGCGAAGTCAGTCATCGAGAGTGCGCCCTGTTCCGTCGAGGTCGTTCGGCCTCGTGAGAAAGCGGATGCAACTGCAGCTCGCGGCTTTAGAGTATTGCTGGCTACCGATGGATCCGTTGCGTCGATAACGGCATCCCAGGCGATCGCGCAAATGAGTTGGCCGGAGAACACTGAGGTCAGAGTGGTGAGCACCGTTAACCCGATGATCTATTCGCTTGAGGAGCTTGGCTTGACGGGTGGCACAAGCACTGACCATGCACATCGGGCAATCGGAAACGCTGTTCAAGTGTTGAGTGGCGCACCTGTCGGAATCTCAGCGGAAGTCATCGCGGGTAGCGCCGCCCGTCAAATTGTTGCGCGCGCCAGGCATTGGGGAGCTGATCTCATTGTTCTCGGAACAAAAGAACGACGCGGGTTAAGTCGCTTGCTTTTCGGCAGCACCTCTGCCGCTGTGGCAAACCGAGCGCAGTGTTCGGTCAGAATTATTCGTGGTAAGGACGTCTCACACGGCGGGGATTCGCTTCAAGGACGTTCGAGTCTCTCTCTCAACACTGACGAGAGCGCGAAGGGATTGCAAGAGCCGAGGAAAGCTGCGTAGGCCCTTATTAGTAAATCATCGATACGAAGAGGAGTAAGTGAAATGACGCGGAAATCAAAAAAGATAACAAGTATTTACATAACAGAACTCGATTATAACCGTCTTAGCGGATTGATCGATCGCACACGTGAGCGCAACGGCAACGATCGAGAATACTTGAACAAGTTAGAAGCAGAGCTGGATCGAGCAGAGATCGTTGAGCCGAACGATATCCCAGCCGACGTTATTACAATGCGCTCGAAGGTACGCTTAAAAGATTTAGTGAGCGGGGAAAGTAACACCTACTCACTCGTGTTTCCAAGAGAGGCAGATTTTGCCGAAGGAAAGATTTCTATTCTCGCGCCAATTGGTACCGCCATCCTTGGTTACAGACAGGGCGACATCATTGAGTGGCTTGTACCATCGGGTTTGCGTAAGCTCAAAGTTGAGGAGATCCTGTACCAGCCTGAAGCAGCGGGTGATCGCGAGTTGTAAACACAGTGTGGGATTTCCGCAGCGACAGTCCATGGGACAGCCACTACACTATAAGTTTGGTTACCCGCTAATTCGTTCCCTATTGCCGGCTCGTAGGATCTGTTTCGGTCATCCTTGCGTGCAGTCGCAAAAAGTATTGACATCGGAAGCGATCAGGTTTACGTTCCCGTCACTCTTCGCCTGAAGTGTCGTGTGATCGCAAAGCCTCGCTGCGATGATCACATGTCTGTTTCCGTCAGTGATGGCTCGCGCCCCCACTCGCACGCGAGTATCAGCTGCAAGTTTCTCAGCGACGATCTAACGCCGCCAAACTGCTGGTTTGCGTGGGAAGCAGTTTATGAGGGTCCAACAGCCGGGTTGCACCATCAACAAGAACGACAGAATTTTCTCCCTTCCTGTCACGGTACCTCCTGAGAGTCTGCCTCCGCGAAGGTGCTCGAGTATCTGGCGGCGCTCAGTACGACCGCCACCAACCTCATCAATACCTTTGACGTCAGGCGACTGCGACAAAACACCTCTGCGGGAGCTCCGGTTGGCAAACCATCGCCCGTTTATGCAACCGCGGCTCCGGTCGACAACTTGTAACTGTCCTGGTCACTTTCAATTTCGGGAATAGCGAGGGTTGAATTTAGATGCCAACTTTGCTGGAGCAGTTAGTCAAGCAGAACAATCTGTACGCCAAGCAACTGAACTCTATTGGCCGTCGTTGGTTCACCAAGAACATAATCCAGCACGCGCAGGTCACGCATCCTGGCAGCGTGGAGGCAGAAGCCAGGAGTTTGTTGCAAAGAGCAAGATCACTGGTTGTCGCCAGGCTCGCCACGACACGCGGCTCGCTCGCCGATGACTTGAAACGCCCTGAGCAGAATGAGATTCGCGCCCGCATCGTCTACGGGGTGTTAGGAAGCAACCCGGGAATATTCCTGGAGGGAACAGGGCAGAACGGGCTGCTTGACTTCATCGTCGAGCGGCGGTTTCGCTCAATCCAGCGCATGCTGAGCTTTATCAATCCAAATCGCACACGCCAGATCATGGCGTATCCTCCCTCAGGCCCACTTTCCGCACAGGTAAGTACACAAACCCGGACGCTTTGGGAGGGTGTCAACACTATTTCCGGCAACAAACATTATCCATTTCTACTAACGGCTCAAGGAAAGGTGAATCCGAAAGACGCAATCGAGAAACTGTTTGAAAAAAACACAGACCTAAACGATCGCACACGCGTCGACTGCCCCGCCGCAGCAATGTGTGTTCATTTGGACTCTTTGATGGTCGCAAACAATCCAGCCAGGTTGGCAACCCAACTCGCGGGTGTTAGTAATGATCATTTCGCGATCGACCACGCCTACGGACCCTGGCGTGTCATTGGAGGACAGCTAGCCGGCGGTTTCCTCGGTATCGTTTCCCGGCCGGCAACAGCTGGAGCGAACGTCGATGTCAAAATGCTTGGAGTACCTCGCACGCTAGTGCCTTTTGACATCGATATAGTTGACAAAGATGGGCGACAGACCGTCAGAGTGACCAATATTACTCGAGACACACCTTTGGCTGAGGATCAGGTGTTAATCGAATCTAGTCCGCTGACGGAGTCGACTCTGCGCGTTACGCAACTGGGGCGTGCGGTTCCGGTAGGCGCATATTTGGTGGAGAGCGGTGTTCCGAATTTTCATGCCGTGAACGACCCCCGGCCAGACAACTCGTTCTTCGAGCAAAGCTTCATCTCCGAAAATGAGATACAGGTCGGAGATCATATCTACGTCGCTAATCATCCGTTTCATCGTTCCCGGCTTAGCAGCACCATTTGGAACGGTGAGCACGCATTTGTGGTCGATCCATGGCAGGGTAGCCGCAAGATGCTCGTAACCGGCCACGGAGTGACAAAACTGTCTGTCGCAGGGGTTGTCTGGAACATGCTGGAGGAGATTAATGCGTTTCTGGAGATCACACGGAAGATGGTCGATGCGTGGCTCGCAATTCCAAGTAGCGCCACGCCTGTTCAGGAGATAACGGCTGATAATAATGTGCGTGCCGAATTGGGCCGCTTTTTACTCCTGCCGATTCCTCTTCCGTTCAATGGCACACTACGCGCTTTCAATTTACCGGCCGTTGCTTATCACAAGAATGAGAAGGATAAAACTTACCCATCGTCCTGGATCTTCGAACTCGATGGCACTTTAGGGATAGCAGCCGAACCTTTCGATCGCAAGAGGGCACTGTTTTTTGATTACGATCCGGAACGTAAGACGGCAAACCCGTGGCCGCCGGCGTCCTCAGACCGCACGAATAGAATCGCGGTCCTGCGCCACCCTGACCTGGTCGCGGCAGGCGGTGCCGCCAAGCTTCATTACACCGTCAGTTACATCGAAGACTTTGCAGGCGTGCTGGTCCACATGCCTCTCTACAATCCGGCTGGACCGCGTAGAGGTAAGCCTGTGCGTCTGTCCTTCAATGATATTCAAGACAGTGTGGTCATGGGCACTGCTCCGGACAAAGTTTTTGTAGTCAAACCAAGGGTGCAATCCACCGCGACTTATCTGGCGTTCCTCAGGAACATCGGTGCGATCGTTTAGTCTTCAGCATACGAAATTGTTATGGACATCGACGACCTTACAAGCTTTGCCTCCTCATTCGCTTTGCCAATTGCGGAGGCGATCGAAGATGCGGATTCAGAAAGGATTCTCATCGAAGATTTGGGTTTCGTTCTTCCGCCCAACGTCACGCTTATCAGTAGTGTTCGCGGTCTGGTTGAAGGAGTCGTCGATGCAGTTGTGCAATTAGAAGCCTTCGATCCGGCGACCGGCTCCGGGCTCGAACTTTTCGCACGACTGGCGCCCGCGTTTCGCTCCACAATCAAAGGCATCTCCGACATCGCGCAAACCATTGATGCCAACGCGAGCGGCAGCGCGCTCGTAACGAATACCGATATTCTACAAGTCCTGCCGCGGCGGCTGCTCGATTATCTAACCGCCGACTTCGCTGAACGCGAGCTGCCTGTGACGTACGCGCTGTTACGAGTAATCGGAATTATCGAACTGCACGAACGCGTACACGTGAACGATCCACATCGCGTGACCTTCACCGAGCGGGTCGTAAACTGGGAGCGCCTGCCTCGCCTGATTTCCGAGCCCGTCGATCTAATCAAGGAACAATATGCATGGGACAGTCCGGAAGGCATTCACTTCGCAAGTTTGTTCGAACGCGTGCGCGACCTCGCTGCGGCGCTAGGATTGCGCAGCGACCTGCGCTCGATCGACCAGCGTGCCCAAATAGCTTTCGATTTCGCACTCAACGGAGCCGGCGCTGTTCCAAACGGCGATTCAGTTAAGGTGCTTCGGGTGCCGTTTCTTCCGATCCCAACCGGCAATATCGGCGCAGAGGTATATCCGGTTGCAGATAATGCCGGCCGTGTCGACGGTTTTGGAATTGGTCTCTATGTTGAAGGACAACTCGTTGCGACTTTCGAAATCACGGAATGGCTCTCGGCACAAATTCGATTTGAGGCGTTTGTTTCCGGCTTCGGCGTGCTGTTGCGCGACGGACAGAATCCGAAACTAATCTCAACGATTTTCTCCGGCAGCCCTGCCGCGATCCTCTCCGGCATTGAACTGGATACCGACGTCAAGTTCACTTACCACTCACCGGATGGTTCTCCAATCATTCTGTTTGGAACTCGAGATGCTACTCGTTTGCAGATCGACTCCTTTGCGCTAACGCTCGGCTTTTCAATGCCCGCCTCATCGGCCCTGGATTTGTTCCTTGAGCTTGGCTTAACCAAAGCGGCGTTGATCGTCAAAGCGAGCGAGGGTGACGGTTTTCTTAAGCAGGTACTCGGCGACGGCTTCACTACCGAATTCGATTTCAGTCTCGGCTTTTCCACTCAACGAGGTCTCTTCTTCAGCGGCGGCGCCGGACTTGAGTTCACTCTCCACCTCGACGTGTCGGTTGGACCGATATTCGTGAACACGATGGACGTGTCACTCAAGGCAACCAACGGCGCCATCGTGCTGGGAACGGCTGTAACCGGCGGCCTCACTTTAGGACCGCTGGTGACAGTCGTGAAAGGCATTGGCATCGAGGCCAGACTTTTCCCGGGCCGGCCCGGAGTGCTTGGAAATGCTGACATGACGCTCGGCTTTCGGCCCCCCACGGGTATCGGCTTATCGATCGACACCCCGGCAGTAAAAGCCGCTGGGTTCTTGTTAATTGATACTGAACGCGGTCGCTATGTCGGCGCCCTTGAACTCGTAGTTCTCGATAAGTTTTCACTTACAGCAATCGCGATCATCACTACGAAGATGCCCGATGGCTCAGAGGGTTTCTCGCTGCTGATGATCATTACCGTAACGCTGCCCGTCCCCATTCCCCTCAGCTACAACTTCTATTTTGCCGGAGCGGGCGGACTGCTGGGTTTGAATCGCAGCGTCGATATCGATCGTCTGCGCGATGGATTGCGCGCCGGTACCGCCGACAGCATTCTGTTTCCCACCGATATCCTCAGACGCATCGACGCGATCGTCCGCGATCTGGAAGAAGTATTTCCGCCGGTCGAAGGTCAATTCCTCGTTGGGCCAATGGCGATGATCACCTGGAGCAATCCACCGCTGATCACGATCAAGTTAGGTCTGATTATTGAGATCGGCTCGCCGATTCGCGTCGCTATCCTCGGCGTGCTTCGCGCCGCGTTGCCCAATGCGACCGATCCGGTCGTCGACTTGAAGGTGGCATTCCTCGGCACGATCGACATCGCTGCCGGGTTGTTAACCTTCGACGCAGCGATCTACGACTCGTACATCGGACGCGGCGGTTTCAAGCTCTCGTTCGAAGGCGACATCGCACTGCGACTGAGCTGGGGCAAGCAGAAGGATTTCGTTACCAGCGTCGGCGGCTTCCATCCATTGTTCAAACCCGAGGCGTACTTGCACTTGCCGCAGATGCGACGCATCACACTGAGCCTTTTGAAGGACAATCCTCGCGTTCAGTTAATGGCGTACTTCGCGATTACGACCAACACGGTCCAGTTTGGTGCGCGGCTGACGTTCTTCTTTTCCGTATCGAGCTTTTCGATTCTCGGCGACTTCGGCTTTGACGTGCTTTTTCAGTTCTCGCCGTTTCACATCGACGCGCACGTCTGGGCGCGGCTTGCGGTGCGCTCCGGCAACACTGACCTGCTTTCGCTCTCTCTCGATTTCACATTACAGGGACCGACGCCTTGGATCGCCAAGGGAACAGCCAGCTTCAAGATTCTCTTCTTCAAAGTGTCGGTTGAGTTTGAGAAACGGTTCGGGGAACAGGTAGACACCACGCTTCCCGACGTCGACGTGCTGCCGCGGGTTCTCACTGAGTTCAACGCTAATGCGAACTGGAGAGGTGAGTTGACGTCGGCTGCGACTTCGCTCGTCACTGTGCTTCCGATAACGCCGCCGGCAAACACCGTCGTGATCGATGCCGGCGGCCTGCTTACCGTTAGCCAACGAATTCTGCCGCTGAATACAGACTTCACATTGTTTGGCACGAGCCGTCCTGCGGACGCTCAAAGAGTAACGATCAACCAGTTATTCATCGGAGGAGTTGGGGCGACTTCCACGCCGATGTTTGAACCGTTCGCGCCCGCAGCATTCCGCGACCTGTCCGATCGCGACAAACTGAAAGCCCCCGCTTACGAAGATCGCATGAGTGGTGTGCAGGCGCGCGGCGGGCATGAGTTGCGCACTGACTACGTTCTGGCGCGCCCGGTTACTTACGAAGTTCTAATAAGCGACACCTCCGTTGCGCCACAAACAACTCGCTCCGCCGGACAGCCAGAGCCGCGAGCCACATTTGAAGCACTCGTGCCGGGAGGCACTATCGGCCGTTCACCATTGTCGCGAAAGCGGTCTCTCAAGCGCGAGGAGGGAACAGTTCACGACATCGGTGAAGTCAAAGATCTCTATGCAGTGGCGCAGGTCCAGGATCTGCGTCCGATTGGACCAAACGACTTGCCCGTGACGCTGATGGTCGATGCGAGCGGGCACACTGTCTTTCCGCCTGGCGTGTTGCTCGCGCGTGCCGACGCCGAAGCTCGTCTTAACAAACTAGTCGCCGGTGGCAGGAAGGCTGACTCACTTCAAATCGTTCCGGAGGCGCAGCTTGCAGCGTAATCTCTATGGCCCTTCCTATCGCTCAATACAGTTTCGTTCCGTGGCTTCGGCAGGGCGTTTCAGCCTCAATCAATCAAGCCGATGATCTCGGTCAGAATCCGAATGCCGGACCAGCAGCGCGCGCGACTGTCCCCGTTGCTTTGATCGTCGGTTACACGCCCAAGGGTGGCGGCACTCCGGCGGCGCTTCCGCAGGTTTCCAAAAGCGTCCAGATCGTTGGTCCAATCGATATCGCGGGTATTAAGTCTGACGCGATCCTGCGAACAGAGCCTTACGCCAACGCCGTGAACGTCACGCCAGGCGAGTTGGCCTACGTCGAGTTCTACGAAGAAGATTTTCCATGGCGATACACACCCGCACGTCCTGCGACCGCCGCCGAACCCGTCGCGCGACGATACAAACTGCGACCCTGGATCGCGCTGTTTGTGCTCAGCGCCTCCGAATTCAACCTGCTGGAACGGCCAGGACAGTTGCCGATCCTGACGTTGACCGCCGAAGCGAAGCTGCCGCCTGTAACCGAAACCTGGGCGTGGGCCCACGCGCAACTCAGTCGCACGGTAGTTGGACCAAACGACGTGCCCACTGCGATCAAGGACAATCCCGATCACGCACTCTCGCGATTGCTCAATCCGCGGCGTCTCATGCCGGAAACTGGATACCACGCGTTCATTGTTCCGGCATTCGAAACAGGCCGGCTCTCAGGACTCGGCGTCAATGCGACAGCAGTTCCCGCACAGAAGCCGTCATGGGGAACGGCTGAAGCACAGGCCGATCCGCGTTATCCCGTCTACTACTACTGGAACTTTAAAACCGGATCGTCCGGCGATTTTGAAACGCTTGTGCGCAAGCTTGTGCCTGGACCTGTTGGGCAAATGTTTGGTAAGCGCCGCATGGACATTTCCGAGATGGGCTACGGCGTGACTACACCTGCGGGCGCGTTCGTCGATCTTGAAGGCGCACTAAAGCCTCCCAACTTCGTTCGCCAGAGTTTTCCCGTGCAGCCGGGTCAAGCGGTCGCGTCGCAAATTGAAAACATCGTCGATCTTTCTGAAAACGTGCAGCAAGCGGGCGTTAATAATCTGCCGCACCCGTTTGCTGCTACCGCGGACAGGCCCAGCGAATATGCACCGATCCTGTTGCCGAGTGGCGTCGCGGAAGATCTTCCTGACGATCCAATTGTGACACCACCCGCATACGGTCAATGGCATGCTGACGTCGCCCGCGTTGCGGACGCGACCGGTAACGCGTCGCTCGCATGGTTGCGCGAACTGAATCTGGATCCGCGCAGTCGGGCCATCGCAGGTCTCGGATCGGAGGTCGTAAGACAAAAACAGGATGAGCTGATGGAGCGCGCCTGGAACCAGGTTGGACTTCTCCAGGATGCCAATCAACGTCTGCGCGAAGCTGAGTTAGCGGTAGCGGCAGGCGAGGCGCTATTTCAAAAACACGTCGCGGCGGCAGGCGACGATCGCATCATGACCTTTACTTCCGCGGCGCAGCGTGGAATGCCCGCGCCGGCAGGACAGCGCTCGATTCGAGGACTAGTGTCGGACAGTCGTGTACCGACCGCGGCCCAAAGTCCCGCGTTCAAACGCGTGACTCGCCCGCAACGCAAACTCATGCGACGGCTGACCGGCACTGCGAATGTCGAAGGATTCCAATCGGATCTTCTAACCAGGATGAATCTGCAGCCGGCTCAGGCACTGTCAACCGCGAGGCCGAAAGCTGAACCGGGGGCGAGCGTGCCTGTCGATCAAGTTGCAAGCGCCGTTACTGCGTCTATTACGGAGTTTCAGACTCAGCCGCTCACGCCGAGGCAAGTTTTTATGGAGATTCTCTTCCAGGATCTTCGAGCGCGCCGGCTCGCCAACCCTCCGCAGAATTTAGCTACGGTGACGCTGGCGGGATTGAAGACCGCGGCATCTACCGCACTCAACGCTCGGTTTCCGTCCCCGACCGGCAACCTGCTAGCTTTGAAGACAACGGTCCAGCAAATGATCACGGCGATCAGCGCGTATGCACCCGATGGAACGGATGCGGCACGAGTTACGTTGCCCCACGCCATCTTCGAACCACAGTTCGGTGTTCAGATTGCCGGTAAGACCTATCGTGG
>JBKPJS010000266.1:0-7421 GCA_046730815.1 Acidobacteriota bacterium | reverse complement strand
ATCCCGAAGAGATCGTGACGAGTATCAATCTCGCCGACGGCAAAATCCTATGGCAGCAGAAGTACCAATCCGCATTTCAAAAGAACCAGTACGCCGTCGAGATGGCCAAAGGACCACATGCGACTCCACTCGTCGTTGGTGACCGGCTCTTTACACTCGGCGTCACTGGAATTCTCAACGCCTGGGACACAGCGACTGGCAAACAGCTCTGGACGCGCGACTTCTCAAAATCGATCGACACTTCCAAATTGTTCTGCGGCACTGCTGCTTCACCACTTTTGGTTAACGGACGTTTAGTGGTCCAGGTTGGCAGTGACGTACACGGCGGCCAGATACTCGGCATCAATCCCACAACCGGCGCCACGGAATGGGAGTGGCACGGACTTGGTCCAGGTTACGCTTCGCCGGTCGTAATCGACGCCGGCGGCCAGCAGCAAATAGTGGCGATGACTGAAGGCTCGATCGTCGGAGTCGACGGCAAGAACGGCAAGGAGCTGTGGTCCGTCCCATTTCCTGATGAATGGCACGAGAACATCTCCACACCACTTTGGACCGGTGCGAGTCTAATCGTTTCAGGAACACGTCAAGGCACGCATGCTTACACCCTCGCGCAGAACGCCGGAAAGTGGCAAGCGACTGAGAGTTGGAAAAATCCCGACATCGCGATGTACATGAGTTCGCCAGTATTTGGTGACGGCTTGATCTATGGTCATTCTTCGAAAAAGAAGGGCCAGTTTTTTGCGATTGACGCCAAGACCGGCGCGGTGCGATGGACCACGGAAGGAAGAGAAGGCGAGCATGCTTCGTTATTGCTTACTCCCCAACACGTCGTCTTTCTGACAAACGGCGCGGACCTGATCGTGGCGAAACGCGGAACACCCGCGTTCGCGGTCGAGCGTCGTTATGAAGTTGCCGAGGCTTCGACTTTTGCCACTCCAGTTCTGTTGGGATCGAATATACTGGTGCGCGATGCAACCGGATTAATACTTCTCACAACCGGGAAATAAATCACAGATTACACTGAAAGACTCCACACTGCTGCTAACCCGACTTGTCGACGCTAGCGTCGATGGCATCTTCGCGTTTGACCGCGACTGCCGGTTTATCGCGTGGAATCGCGCCATGCAGCGAATCTCGGGCCTGGGGCGCGACGAGGTGCTGGGCAAGCGCGTTGTCGACGTATTTCCGTTCTTGCGAGACACGGGTAACGACCGTTGCTTCTCGGCGGTCATGGAAGGGCAGGAGTGGAGTGCCGAGAATCATCCTTATGGTCCTTCAGAGACCGGGGTCTTTGAGTCGCATTACTTCCCGCTGCGTGATGAACAGAACAACATCGCCGGCGGCATCGCCGTCATCACCGACATCACCGCGCGCAAGCAAGCTGAAGAAGCAACCCACCGCGCATATCGACAGTTGGCATTTCACGTGGAGAGTTCGCCGCTCGCAGTGGTCGAGTGGGACAGCGACTTTCGTGTCTCGCGTTGGTCTGCGTCCGCTGAACGACTCTTTGGTTGGAATGCCGAAGACGTAATCGGCAAACACGTGAACGAGTGGCGGTTTGTTTTTGCTGATGACGTCGATGCCGTGGCCCTCGTGACCAACCGGCAGCGTGAGGGAGTTGAAATCCACGGCGTGCAGCGCAACCGGAATTACACACGCGACGGGCAGATCCTGTTTTGCGAGTGGTACAACTCAGTGCTGCGCGACGATCGCGGAAAACTCGTGTCGGTGCTTTCACTTGTTCTCGACGTAACTGCCCGAAAAAGCGCTGAAGAGGAACGAGCGGTGGCGTTGGTTCGCGAGCGTGATGCGCGACGCCACGCGGAAGAAGCCGATCGACTCAAGGATGAGTTTCTCGCCACGCTCTCTCACGAGTTGCGCACGCCTTTGACTTCGATTCTCGGGTGGGCGTCAATGATCCGGAATGGTGAAGTTGAAGGATCGGGCGTTACGCGGGCGATCGAAACGATCGAGCGCAACGCCCGTTCACAGGCGCGACTGATAGACGATCTGCTGGATGTTTCCCGGATTATCACAGGCAACCTGCGGCTCGATCTGCATCCACTAAACCTTGCTCCCATAGTTGACGCGGCTCTTGACGCATTACGACCGACCGCGGATGTTAAAGGCATCCGGCTGCAAACTCACTTCGAGCCCAAAGAGTGTTTGGTGAAAGGTGATTCAAACCGGCTCCGTCAGGTTATTTGGAATTTACTCTCCAACGCGATCAAGTTCACGCAACGCGGCGGCAGCGTTAACATTGATCTGACGTGTCTGGAGTCAGCTCGTCTGACGGTGAGCGATACGGGTGAAGGTATCGCGCCGGAGTTCTTGCCGTATGTATTCGATCGTTTTCGTCAGGCCGAGGCTTCCATTTCCAGAAAGCAAGGCGGCCTCGGTTTGGGTCTTGCTGTCGTGCGCCATTTGGTTGAGTTGCATGGCGGAACGATCAGCGTGGAGAGCGAGGGACTTGGACGTGGGTCGGTATTCACAGTGGATCTTCCAATCGGGGAGGAGCGAAGAGATCCTGCGCGCGCTGAAGAGCGAAGGCGAGAAGTTGAACAACGACGCAGTCGCAGCGGCGTGGTCAGGCTTGATGGTCTACACGTACTGCTGGTCGAAGACGACGATGATTCACGCAAGCTTCTCGGGACCATGCTCAAGCGTTACGGTGCGAGAGTGACTGCAACCAGGTCGGCGAAGGAAGCACTCACCGTCTTTGACAGTGAGTTGCCTGACGTGATGATTAGCGACATTGGCATGCCGGAGCAGGATGGATACGAGTTGATTCAAAAGCTGCGTGCGATGCCGGCGGAGAAGGGCGGACTAACGCCTGCGATTGCGTTGACAGGCTACGCTTCTAAAAAGGATCGCGAGCGCGCGCTTGACGCCGGGTACCATCAACACATAGCGAAGCCGATCGAGCAGACTGATATGATTGCGGCCATTGCGAGGCTCCTGGGTCGCGGTGATTAACAGAAACCCATCCACAGATTTCACAGATTAACTAAACGAATTTGTGTAATCTGTGGATGGTTAGAGGTAAAACATGAGACGACGATTACAAATAATTCCAGTTTTTCTTCTCTTAATCCTCCCCATTTTTGCACAGCAAGATCCTTCGCTGCTCACTGTCGATTCGCTCTTCAGCTATCGCACCAGGTTGCTTGGACCAGTGCAGTGGCAGAACGACGGTAGCGGTTACCTCGCACTGGAACCCTCCCCAACCAAAAGAGGTTTCGTCGATATCGTTCGTTACGACGTGAACAGCGGTGAACGGACCGTGAAAGTCTCGGCAGAGAAACTCATCCCAACCGGTGCGTCTCAGCCGCTCGGCGTTGAAGAGTTTTCCCTGACGGCGGATGAGCAGAAGCTACTCGTCTTCACCAACTCCGCGCGCGTCTGGCGCAGCAACACGCGCGGCGACTACTGGGTGCTCGATCTCAAAGCCAATACCCTGCGAAAGCTCGGCGGTCCAGAAGCTAAACCCTCCACTCTGATGTTTGCGAAGTTTTCACCTGACGGCCAGCGAGTCGGCTACGTTCGTGAAAACAACGTGTATGTCGAGAACCTTTTCGGCGACTCGAAGATCACAAAGCTCACCACTGACGGCTCACGTTACATCGTTAACGGCACCTTCGACTGGGTTTACGAAGAAGAGTTGTTTTGTCGTGACGGATTCCTTTGGAGTCCGGACAGTAAAAAAATTGCTTACTGGCAGCTCAACTCCGAAGGCGTGAAGGAGATGCTGCTCATAAACGACACCGCGGAGTTGTATCCGGTCATTACTGCCTTTCCATACCCCAAAGCCGGCGAGACAAACTCCGCCGCACGTGTTGGTGTGGTCGATACGAACGGTGGCGTAACTCGTTGGCTCGAAGTTCCCGGTGATCCGCGTAACAACTACTTGCCGCGCATGGAGTGGGCAGCCAATTCCAACGAGTTGATCATCCAGCAGCTCAATCGTCGCCAGGACACAAATATGGTGATGATGGCCGACGCTCGCACTGGCAAGGTGCGGCCCATAATGACTGAGAAGGACGAAGCGTGGGTCGACGTTGCGTGGGGCGACATCGATTGGGACAAAACAGGACTCGGTCGTGGCGACGTCGAATGGATCGATCAAGGCAAACGTTTTCTGTGGGCGAGTGAACGTGATGGCTGGCGTCACATCTATTCGATTTCTCGCGACGGCGGCGATGTGAAGACGATCACGCCGGGCAACTACGACGTGATCAGTGTCGAGCGTGTCGACGCGCAAAATGGCTGGATGTATTTCCTAGCGTCACCTGAAAACGCCACGCAGCGTTATTTATATCGTGTGCGCACCGACGGTGGCGGCAAGGAAGAAAGGGTTACTCCGGCGAATGTTCCCGGCGTGCATAGCTACAACATCTCACCGCGCGGAGACTCTGCGATTCACTCCTACTCGAGCTTCAACAAAGTTCCAGTGACCGAAGTCGTGCGCCTGCCGCAACACACAGTTGCCCGAACCCTGATCGATAATCGCGAAGTGCAGGATCGGTTGGTGAAGTTGAAACAGTCGCCGCCGGAATTCTTTAAGGTCGACATCGGTGAGGGTGTGCAACTCGACGGCTGGATGATGAAGCCTCCCGATTTCGATCCGCAAAAACGTTATCCAGTGCTGTTCTATGTTTATGGCGAGCCTTGGGGTCAAACTGTGTTGGATAGCTGGTTTGGTCGAAACTGGTTGTGGCACACGATGCTGACGCAGCATGGTTACATCGTGATGAGCGTCGACAACCGCGGAACGCCCGCGCCGCGTGGCTGTGCGTGGCGCAAGATAATCTATCGCAAGATGGGGATCGTGAATTCCGGCGATCAGGCTGCCGCGGCGCGTGCGATTGCGAAATGGCCTTTCGTCGATCCTACGCGCATCGGGATTTGGGGTTGGAGTGGCGGTGGGTCATCGACGCTGAATGCGCTGTTTCGCTATCCGGATGTTTACGCGACCGGTTTATCGGTAGCGCCTGTCGCAGATCTTCATTACTACGACACGATTTACCAGGAACGATATGGTGGGCTGCCCAAGCACCATCCAGAGGAATGGAAACAGAGTTCGCCGATCACCTTTGCCGGGCAGTTAAAAGGCAATCTGATGATTGTGCACGGCACCGGCGACGACAACGTCCACTACCAGGGAACAGAAGCGTTGATTAACACGCTGATTGCAGCAAACAAGCAGTTTTACGTCTTTCCGTATCCGAATCGCTCACATTCGATTTCGGAAGGACCGGGAACGCAGCGGCATTTGTACGGGCTGCTAACGAAGTATCTCCTCGAAAAGCTGCCGCCCGGACCAGCGACAACAGCGACCAGCTCTACCCGGTAAGGGAACAAAACCATCCACGGATTACGCAGATTTTTCTGTGTTAATCTGCGTAATCTGTGGTAGCCTGACATTCGGGTTGACGGCCAACCCCGCGCTTGCCCTACTCACATTCCCGGTTACAGCCAAATCACTTTCTATGGAAAGCAAAGTCGACGCAGCCCTGCGACGCCTTGTCGCCACAAACCTAATCGCCGTGTTGTTCACGGACCTCGCCGGCAATATCCTGAGCGCGGATGAGAGCTTCCTGAACATCCTCGGCTACAGCTCCGATAATCTTCCGCCAAGCATTCACGATCTGACACCGCCCGAGCATCATCGTCTCGACGAAGAGGCGTTTGAAAAACTGATGGCCTTCGGCGCGTGCGCGCCTTTTGAGAAAGATTTCATTAAGAAGGACGGCAGCCAGGTCCCGGTGCTTTTCGGCGCGGCGCTGCACGACGAAGAGATTGCGTGCTTTGTCGTCGACCTTTCCCAAAACAAACAGACACAGGAAAAACTGAGTCATCTCGCGTATCACGACGCACTGACTGATCTGCCAAACCAGGTGCTGTTCAAAGATCGACTGAAGCAAGCCATAGCTCTTTCTCATCGCAACGATCAGATGCAGGCAGTTATGCTCTTGAATGTCGATCGCTTCAAGACGATCAACGACTCTCTGGGATACACCGCCGGCGATCGCCTGTTGCAGTCAGTGGCCCAACGTCTAACGAGTTGTGTTCGCGAGAGCGATACGGTTGCACGTTTTGGTGGCGATGAGTTTGCCATTTTATTGACGCAGATCTCCCGCGCGCAGGATGCGGCGAATGTGGCCCGCGCGATCAAACTTTCTCTCGATCAGGCATTTCTTTTTGACGATCAGGAAATCTTCGTTTCGAGCAGTATCGGTATCAGCCTTTTTCCACACGATGGCCGCGACACCGCCGGATTATTGAAGACTGCCGGCGTGGCGCTTGACCGTGCGAAGGTGCAGGGAAGAAATAATTATCAGTTCTACACGGCGGGTGGAACTACCCGCGCACTTAAACAGTTTGTCCTCGAAAGTAATTTGCGTCCCGGCCTGGAGCGTTCCGAGTTTTTTGTTCAATACCAACCGCAGGTTGCTATCCATGATTTTCATCTAGTCGGCATGGAAGCGCTTGTGCGCTGGCAGCATCCGGGCCTGGGGCTGCTCTATCCGAGCGAATTCATAACGATCGCCGAGGAGAGTGGAATAATCATCTCGCTCGGCGATTGGATCCTGCGCACCGCGTGTGCCCAAAACAAAGCCTGGCAGGACGCAGGACTATCGCCGATGCGTCTGTCGGTAAACTTTTCCGCTCGACAATTTCAGCAGCCGGGCTTTATCGCGGACATCAATCAAATACTCAAGGACACCAACCTCGATCCGCGCTGGCTTGAACTCGAGCTGACCGAGAGCTCGATCATGAAGGATCCGGAAGAGGCGATTGAAAAACTGCACGAGTTGAAGTTGATGGGAATCAAGGTGGCGATCGACGACTTTGGCACGGGCTATTCGTCGCTAAACTATCTGAAGCGTTTTCCGATCGATACGTTGAAGATCGATAAGAGTTTTGTCGCGGATGTTTGCAAAGATCCGCATGATACGTCGATTGTGCGGGCGATCATCAACCTGGGCCATGCGCTCGACCTCACCGTAATTGCGGAGGGAGTAGAAACGAAGGAGCAGCTTCAGTATCTGAGCGCGCTCGAATGCGACGTCGTCCAGGGATTTCTGTTTAGCAAGGCGCTTTCGGTGCGAGCTTTTGAGGAGTTGTTGATTGAAGAGGCGCGAGTTGCTTCTCAGGGAGATGTCTCTCCAACTACTCCTTTATCGCTTGTGCCGGTAACCGCCGAGCTCTAAGCATCATCCTGTAAGTCCTGAAAATCCTGTCAAAGGTTTTCGTTAGAGCAGCGCTACAATCCGCAGCGGCCCACCACTGCCTCCCTTGATCTTCATCGGCAGCGCAATCACCGAGAAACCCTTCGCCGGCAATTGATCGAGATTTGCGACGTTCTCGAACGCCGGAATGTTTTTGTCAAACAGTATGCGATGGCTCTCGAACAGCGT
>JBKPJS010000265.1:0-5988 GCA_046730815.1 Acidobacteriota bacterium | reverse complement strand
GTCCTCTGAACTGCTTGCCCGGATCAGGATGGGTTTTGAGTGAGCCTGGAAAAGCGACCATTTCATTACCTGATGGAAGAAGTTTTATTGCAAACAAATACGTGATTCAAAACGCCGACTACAAAGAGCTGATGATTTACTGGTATCGGGGACGAGGCCGAAACGTAGCGAGCGAGTATTGGGGCAAAGTCTACACTGTCCTCGACAGCGTTCGCTTACGCCGGTCCGATGGAGCACTGGTGCGAGTAACAGTTCCGATTGGCAGGTCTGAGGCGGCGGCGGAACAAACGGCTACCGAATTTGCTTCCGCAGCGTCGACGGTACTGCCGCAGTTTGTACCCTAACGTACGCTTATACAGGGAGGAAGAACGTATAGTTTCGGAATCCATGGGTGATTAGTCCTTTTTGAGAATTGTCCTGGGTTTAAGGGATCCCCGGCAATTGCCCGCCGGATTCTCAGCGATCCAGCAGACAAACTATACCCCCGCTCGATTGTGGGCGGCGATAACGGAGTGAGTTAATGAAAAGCGAGTGCCGCGGTTACACCTATCACATAAGTTTATTCTGTCTTCTTCTCGCAGCAGTAGTCTTCCTGGCCGGCTACACCAATTCTGAACAAAAGAAAGCTCAGCATCTGGCGCGGGGCGAAGCCTACCTAAAGGATTCTAAGTTCCAGGAAGCCTCACTCGAATTTCGCAATGCGCTTCAGATTGACGAAAAGCTTGTGGCCGGCCACTGGGGTTTGGCGCGCGCTTCGGAAGAGCTCGGGCACCTTAAGGAAATGGTTGATGAGTTAATAACAACCGTAAGGCTCGATCAAAACAAAGAGATTCTCGACGCACGCATCAAGCTTGGCAACTACTACATCCGTTTTGGGGGGGGCAAAACACAAAACATTAGCGAGGCAGAAAGACTTGGCAAGGAGGTCCTCGATAAGGATCCCAACAACATTGAAGGCCATATCTTGATGGGAGCAGTGTTCTTCGCGCAGAAGCAAAAAGACAAGGCGTTCGCGGAACTGAACCACGCCATTGAGATCGATCCTAAAAGGGTTGAATCCTATCTGAGTTTAGCCCGTTACTACATCGTCACCAACGAACGAGACAAAGCAGAGGAAATATATAAACGAGCGATCTCGGTCAACGGCAACGCGCCGCTGGCCCATATCCAATACGGCGAGTTTTTAGCGCAATCCAACCGGCAGCAAGAGGCCGAGGCTGAGTTGCGCAAAGCTATCGAAGTTGCCCCAGGCGATCGCTCCGCTCGGTTTACGCTCGCCGGTTTCTATCTGTACAACAAACAGCCTGATAAAGCCGAGGAGGCTTTCAAAGCGCTGGTCGCACTGGAACCGGATAAACCGGAAAGCCAGATCCTGCTGGGTGATTTCTATTATACGATCAACCGCCCTGACGACGCGGTAAAGGTTTATCAGAACATTCTCGCCAAGTCTCCGGATTACGTTCAAGCTCGCTACCGTTTTGCTGAGATTTTGATCGCACGCAACGACCTTCAAGGCGCTAATGCGCAACTCGAGGAGGTATTCAAAAAAGACAAGAACGACATGCAAGCGCTTTTGGTGCGCGCTCGCCTGCACGCTAGAAGTCAAGAACCAGACAGTCTTCAGAAAGCCATTGAAGATCTGAAAGAGGTTCTAAAACAGGACCCAAACTCTCAGAAGGGCCTCTATCAAATGGCGGAGGCACACTTGAATCTCAATCTCATTGAGCAAGCTCGTACCTTCGCGGCCGACCTCGAAAGAAATTATCCGGATTATCTGCCGGCAAAGTTCCTACAACTCCAGATCACTATGGCGGGGGGCGATTATAAGGCCGCAGTACCACTCGCTTCCGACTTGCTGGCCCGTTTGGACAAAGCACCTCCCGACCAAAGCTCGTCGCAGTTGCTGGCAGAGATTCGTGAGAAGACTTACATCTCGCGAGGTTACGCGCAGCTTCGGTTAACGAACGTGACTGCCGCGCGGCAGGATTTTGAGTCAGCCCGTCAGATCGCTCCGAACGATCCACGCGTTTACAACAATCTCGCGCTGGCATCTGTGGCTGAAAACAAACTTCAGGACGCAATTACCTCGTTCGAAAACGCGGTCAGGCTTGATGCTACTAATTACGAAGCACTCAATGGTTTGATCAGTCTCCACGCGAAAAATCAGGAGCTTGATAAAGCCCACGCGAGCATCGATCAGGCACTCAGTACGTATCCGAATGTTGCTTCACTCCACTATTTGAAAGCCCAGGTCTATGGCTTCCAGCGCAATGCTCAGAGTGTTGAGGCCGAGTTGAATAGAGCGGTCGAGCTCGATCCGAATTACCTGAATGCATATTCAGCGCTGGCTGCTCTTTATATCAACACTAAACAGGAAGATCGTGCGATTGCCCAGTATCAGAAAATTATTGCGCTGCGTCCGGAGAACGCCGCGGCTTACACGATGATCGGAATGCTCGAGTATCAAAGGGGAAACAACGATGCGGCGATTGAGAATTACCGCAAAGCCCTGGAAAAGGATCCGAACGCCTCAGTTGCTGCCAACAACTTAGCCTACCTCTATGCGGATACGGGAAAAGGCAATCTCGATGAGGCTGTGAGGTTGGCCCAGGGAGTAGTGCAGAAATTTCCGCAGGCGGGCTTTATCGACACGCTCGGCTGGGTCTATTACAAAAAGAAACTTCATTCCGCGGCGGTCGAGCAATTTCGTCAGGCAGTTTCCGTTAACGAGGCACAAGCTCGCGCAGGCAGTGTCTCCCCCAGCGCGACTTATCACTACCATCTGGCGATGGCGTTAAAAGAAACGGGCAACAAAGATGAGTCGCGACGTGAATTGCAAACTGCGATACGACTCTCTGAGAAAGTTTCCTTCGCCGAGATCGAAGAGGCGAAGAGGGTGCTTGCCTCGCTGTAGCGGCAAGCTTGAGACTCCACGGAATAAACCCGTGGCATCTTTGCATGAACAAGAATAGGAGTGCGTTATGAGCGTTGATTTCCGGCAACGAAAACCCAGTGAGTACTTAAAGATTCTACAGCGGCGCAAGTGGTTGATTATCCTTCCGGTGATCGCCATCACGACCGCGGTGGCATGGGTAGTTTTCAAGCTTCCCAACGTCTACGAGTCAACGACGCTCATCGTTGTCAGACCTTCAACCTTACCCGCTTCGGTGGTACCGACCGTCGCCGAAGACAGATTAACGCGCCAGTTGGCGAGTATCACGCAGGTCGTCACCAGCCGCAGCAATCTCGAGCCGCTGGTAAACGAGCACGGGTTGTACAGAACAGAGCGATCACGTGGTGAGCCGATGGAGAGTGTCCTCGAAATGATGCGAAGGGACATTCACGTCGACGTAAACACAAGTCGTAATGACATCACCGATGGCTTCAACATCAGCTTCAGATATACCAATCCGAAGCAAGCGCAGGCAGTTGCCGCGGACCTGGCTGAGAAATACATCAGTGTGCAAACTGACACTACCGTGCACTCGAGCCAGGCTGCCAAAACATTTATCGACAATCAAGTGAACCAGGCTAGAGAGGCGTTGGCAGCGGTGGATAAAGAACGTCTCGACTTTATGAGCACCCACGTTGGCAATCTGCCGTCGGAAGCGGTTTCGCTCTTCAATCAGCTTGCCGGCCTTCGCGAGGAACAGAAAGCGCTGATGGCGGAAGTGGGCCGTTTGCAGGATCGTCGCGCCGCGGCTTCCAGCCAATTGATCCTGATCAAACAGCAGAACGTTCAGGTCATCGAGGATGCGGCCACTAACCTAACCGATCCAAAAACGACGCTGGCGTGGTCGCAGTTAGTCTCACGCAGGGCCCTACTCGAAGGTGAATTAACGCGGCTAAGACAGGAGTTAAAAGAGAAACATCCTGACGTGATCGCGAAGCAGAAGGAAGTCGATCAAGTCAAAGAACAGATGGACCAGATGGTGGCCGAGTGGAAGGAAAAAATAAAAGAGAAACAGGAGAAACTCGAGAAGCGGCCCGATCTGACTGCCAGCAGCGTGCAGGCTGAAATTAATATGACCGAAGGTGAAATCAAACGACAGCAGAAACTTCTGGCGGACAATGAAAAACAGATCGGGAGTATCGTCGACCGCATAAACAAGGTCCCGGGCGTCGAAGTCGCACTGAGCGCAATCGACCGCGATTATCAGACCAAGAAAGCAGCTTACGACGATCTGCTGGGACAGCAACAGAAGATCACGCTCAGCGCCGAGGCGGCCAGCCAGCAGCAGGGTGAAGGTATCGAGGTTATTGACCCCGCTAATTTGCCGTCGAAACCGGTTGCTCCGAAACGTTTGTTTCTCTCCACTCTCGGTTTAGGGGTTGGGCTTGGCCTGGGACTGTTGCTGGTGGGAGTGGTTGAAGGACCGCGCCTGTTCACAATTCAAAACTCGGAAGACGCGCAGCACTATACGGGTCTACCGGTGCTCCTTGCAGTACCCGAACTGCTAACCCCACAGGAAGCGCGTTCCATACCGCGCCGTCGGAAGTTGTTATTGGCAGCCGGCGTGGTCGCAACCATCATGAGTATTCCGATGTTGGCACTCGCGCTCAAGCTCACACATATTTTTGAATTCCTGATGCAATCATCGGGTAAGGGCTAAGAGCTTCGCCAAAACTGGAGGTCCAAGAGTGTACGCTGAATTTTACGGTCTAAAAGAGTTGCCATTCGCGCTGACTCCCGATCCGCGCTTCATTTACTTCACTCCGTCGCACACGGAAGTGATGGCCAATCTCCACTATGGCATTGAAAGCGGCAAGGGACTGGTAGTGGTGACAGGCGAAGTAGGTACCGGTAAAACCACGATCCTGCGCTGGATGATGGAGCGTCTGGATCGAACGGTGCTCGTCGCTTACATCTTCAATCCGCGTTTGTCGGTGCCGGAATTTTACCAGCACGTAGCGACTCTGCTCGACGTGCAGAAGTGGGAAACCAAGTCAGACTTGTTGCTCGAGCTTGGAAGAGCTTTGGAGTCACGTCACTCGCGTGGATTAAGAACTGTGCTGATCGTAGACGAAGCCCAGGGCTTATCTCCGCACGTGCTCGAAGAGATTCGTCTGTTATCGAATTTTGAGTCGAATACGGCGAAGCAGTTGCAGATCGTTTTAACCGGCCAGCCGGAGTTACGGGAAGTTTTGAACAATCCGGACCTGCGGCAATTGAAACAACGCATCGCATTGCGCTGCGTTATCAAGCCGCTGCCGAACGTGGAAGAGACTGATCGCTACATCACTTCGCGACTGCTGGTAGCAGGCGCGGAGCGCACTGACGTCTTCGCTCCGGAAGCCGTTGATTACATATTTCGTTGTTCAGACGGCATTCCGCGAAACATCAACAATCTTTGCGACAACGCGCTTCTCGCCGGTTACGCTGCGGGTGATTTAACGATCAGCCGTTCGACTGTTGAAGAGGTTGCCGATACGTTCGATATGCTGCCGCGCTCGGATCGCGGCAGAGGTCAGACCGGAGAAGAACGCGAAGCACCGGCAAGAATTTTCTCCTCCGCCGGCCGAGCGGAGTTGTGGAATGCGGGAAAGACGACAGGCGATACGGATTAAGACTTCTTCTCTGTGCCTTCGTGTTCTCCGGGTCTCTGTGGTGACTTGTCCCACATGCAGTTAACCACCGGGACCGAGATCACAGAGGTGATACAGAGATTAGAGAGGTGAATCGATGGGAAGAGTTTTCGATGCCATGAGACGACACAGCGCCACCGATAACGGTAGTGCTGCCAAACAAACGAAAAAATCAGAGCACCGTGAGGAGAGCCCGAGAGTTTCAGGGCTGCCTTCACCGGCACAGGTCGAAGAACAGTTGTTGAGCGGTTCCTCAATCATGTCTGTTCCCGGAAAGACGGTGCGAAGTTCAGCGTCCACTGCGCACACTGCGGATGTACCCGGCGGGTCGGCACTCCCCGGCGGAATAGCTTCGCGTGATGCTGGGGCAACTTTGGGCGCTGCCGAGGCGACGCGCGCCGG
>JBKPJS010000264.1:0-2012 GCA_046730815.1 Acidobacteriota bacterium | reverse complement strand
TCGAAAGACAACTTGTTCCCGGCCTGAAAATAGAGTTTTCGCTCAGTAACGTTCTGGTTCGGCGGCCAGGCGTTATGTTCTACCCACTTGTTTTCACCGGTTCGGAAGGTTAAGGCCTCAGGTCGTTGAGCCGCGCCTTGTCCTTTTAAGTAGAAAGCAAAGAAAGGAGCCAGGATATTCTTCCGATAATAAGCCGCCGTTGGACTGCCAAAATCGATGCGGCCGAGTTTACTTCCCTCCCCTCTCGACCAGCCACCATGATTCCATGGACCAACCACGAGAAAATTTTGTTTCGCGATGTCGTGGCGCTCGAGTAGCTCGTAGATCTTAATCGGACCGTAGAAGTCCTCCTGATCCCACCATCCGGCGACGTTCAGAGTCGGCACGCTGACTCGATTCAACCAGGGCGCGAAGGCCTGGCGTTTCCAGAAGGCGGTGTAGTCTGCTTCATTCACGAAGTTGGACCACGTGGGAATCTTGCCGTGAAAGTACTTTTGGTCTGCATTCGAAAGCGGGCCCAGGTTCAAGTACCACTCGTATGCGTCGAGCTTATCGACGATCTTGGTTACGTCTGAAATCTCTTTTGACGATTCCATCATATAGGCGTATTCGAAGCCGTAACTCAAACGGAAGGCACCGTTGTGATGAAAATCGTCGCCGAGCCACATGTCAGCCGGCGAGGCTTGTTGGACCACTGCTTTCAAAGCGGGATGGGGATCGAGCATGCCCATCACCGAGAGCCATGCCCCGTAACTAGTGCCTGCCATACCCACGCGTCCATTATTGTTCGGCATCTTGCTTAGTAACCAGGCGATGGTGTCGTATGTATCAGTGCTTTCGTCGATCGCGTTCTTGTCTTTTGGATCGCGTGGTTGTCGAAGCATTATAAACTCGCCTTCAGACTTGAAGCGGCCGCGAATGTCCTGGCGCACGAGAATGTAGCCGTCCGTGGAGAGTTCGCTAACGAGGGTTGCTACGTCTTCCGCGGTAAGATTGCCGAGACCGTAGGGAGTGCGTAGAAGCAGGATCGGCAGGCGTTGAGCCGCGTTTGCAGGAGCGTCGATTTGAGTGTACAGACGAACGCCATCGCGCATCGGGATCATGGCTTCAGTGCGCACGTAGTCGGAGGCTTTTAGTTGCGCGTGCGCGACGAGAGGAGCCGCGATAAGCAAAACGAGAAGAAAGCAGTCTCGCCACAAAGAAGCACAAAAGGCACAAAAATCAGCAGAAACCATTTTGTGCTTTTTGTGCTTCTTTGTGGCTGGAGAAATCTGCATCATTTCTCCTTGCCCTTCGATACTCGATCAATCGGCGCGGGGCGCGGCACGCGTCGTACTGGATTCAGTTCCAGCAACCTTAGCGCTTCCTGTACCGCCCGCTCCAACTGCGGGTCGCGACTCTTGATCACCTCCGCAGCCGTGTACTCAACCTCTATATCCGGCGCCACGCCAATATTTTCTACGTCCCATTCGCCTTTCAGGTTGTAGAACGCGAGGCTCGGTGCGGTAATTCCTCCGCCGTCGATAGTCGAAGGAGCGCCGAGCGTGCCGACCAATCCACCCCACGTTCGTGTTCCAATTAGTGGTCCAACTTTGCGCAATCTAAAGTAGTAAGGCAAAGCGTCTCCACCGGAACCCGCAGACTCATTAATCAGCATCACCTTCGGACCATAGATACCGGCTATCGGCGATGTCGAAGGTGTGCCATCACGCAGAGCGAAGTAGCCCATCAGTTTTCGATCGAGCTCATTGACGATGTAGTCCGCGACCATGCCACCGTGATTGTAGCGTTCGTCAATCACAGCGCCCTCTTTGTCCTGCTGTGCGTAGAAGTAACGTGTGAAGTAGGTGTAGCCGGGATTCGCAGTGTTAGGCAACCAAACATACGCCAGCTTGCCATTGGAGAGCTTGTCTACCAGGCGCCGGTTGTTTTCGATCCACGCGCGCGTGCGCAGCGTATCTTCACTGGCAACTGGCACCACCGTTAACAAACGCGAACCTTCGGTGCTCGGA
>JBKPJS010000263.1:0-7447 GCA_046730815.1 Acidobacteriota bacterium | reverse complement strand
GGCAGTGCTGTGAAGAAAGTGATCCCATAACGTAAGTCTCAGCCACAAGGAAGCACCGAAAGCACAAAGGACTTAGCCAAGTTCTTTGTGCTTTTTGTGCTTCTTTGTGGCTATACTACTTCCTCTGCAAGGAGGAGGACTTATGGCTGACACTTCGAGATTTACGATTATTTGTCCGTGCTGCGAGGCGAATATGACAGTCGACGCGCAAACGGGCGTCATCATCTCCCATGAAGAGAAGGCGAAACCGCTGGCGTCATTTGACGAGATGGTCAAAGGCCTGGACAAGCAAAAACAGATGCGCGAACAGATCTTTTCCCAGGAACTGAGCTCTATGAAAGATCGCGATCGCATTCTCGAAGAAAAATTTCAGGAAGCAATGAAGCGGGCTGATAAAGACAAAGACAAACCCTACCGAAACCCTTTGGATATCGATTAGTCAAGACTGGAGAAACTTGATGGCTCGTACTTCGATGCGCTTAGTTCTCTGTGCCTTCGTGCTGGCGTTGGCGCAGTTGAGCGGGTTGGCGCAAACCCGCATGCCCCAGCTCAAGTATACCGATCGCACTCTGCCGAACGGCCTTCGCGTATTGAGCGCGCCGGATCATTCGAGTCCAACCGTGGCAATACAGGTTTGGTATCACGTCGGTTCAAAGGATGATCCGTCGAAGCGCAGCGGCTTTGCTCATCTCTTCGAGCACATCATGTTCAAGAGCACGAAGAATATGAAGTCGGAGATGATGGACCGGCTCACAGAGGACGTCGGTGGTTTCAACAACGCCTTTACTGCTGACGATGTGACGGTTTATTTCGAAGTGGTTCCCTCGAACTATGTGGAAACTTTGATCTGGGCCGAAGCCGATCGACTTTCCGGTCTCAATGTCGACGATGCGAACTTCAAGTCCGAGCGCGACGTGGTGAAGGAAGAGTTTCGCCAGGGTGTTCTGGCGCCGCCTTATGGCCGCTTCGAATACCTTCTTCAGGAGAAATCATTTCTCGAACATCCTTATAAACGCCCGACCATCGGCAGCATCGAGGATCTCGACGCCGCGTCGCTCAAAGACGTACAAGAGTTCCATACAACTTACTACCGGCCCGACAATGCGACCCTCGTAGTCGTCGGTGATTTCGATCCGGCGCAACTCGATAAGTGGGTCGACAAGTATTTTGGTCCAATCGCGAAACCAGACCGTCCGCTACCACGCGTGCAGGTAAAAGAACCGATGCGGAAGAGTGAGATCCGCTTGACTGAATACGGTCGAAATGATCTCCCCGCAGTGGGCCTGACTTATTTGACGCCGCGGCAGGCGGACGCAGATTCGGATGCACTGCGCGTTGCCGACGCGATTCTGTCGGCAGGTGAATCTTCCCGGCTTTATAACTCGCTGGTTTACAACCAGCAGTTGGCGGCTGAGGTCAATTCCGGCGCCGAGCTGCGGGAGGATGCAAGTCTCTTCGTGCTGACCGCTGTTCTTTCGGAAGGTAAGAAGGTGGAGGATGCAGAGAAGTCGCTGCTCGCCGAAATCAAGAAGCTCCAGGACGCGCCCGTCTCAACGGAGGAATTAGATAAGGCCAAGAATCAGATGATCACTGGTCAACTGCGCCAGCGCGAAACAAGCAACGGCAAAGCCCTGGCGCTCGGAGAAGCCGCCGTCTTGTTGGGAGATCCTGCGCGCGTCAATACCGATCTTGATCGGCTGCAAGCTGTCACCGCCGCTGACGTACAGCGTGTGATGAAGAAATACTTCACGGATGCGAACCGTTTGGTTTTGTATTATCTGCCGGAAGCGACGAAGCAAAAGAAGGAGGGTCAGTAACCTTATGCGTAAACTTTTCTTGACAGAGCTTCTCGCGCAAAGGCGCAAAGACGCTAAGAAAGAACGCAAAGGAGGGTTCAGATTTTCCTTCGCGGCTTTGCGCCTTTGCGCGAGTGCTGTTCTGCTGTGTTGCTTCGTTTGCTTTGGAATTGTTAACGCGCAAACTCCACAAGCAACACCTCCGCCGCCCGCGCAGCCACGTTCAGGAACGTTTCCCAAACCTGTCGAGCAAACTCTTTCAAACGGATTGCGGGTGATTGTCATCGAGCGAAGAGAAAGCCCGCTCATCGCGGCTCAACTGCTAATCAAGAACGGCAGTGAGGTTGATCCCCCGGAGTTGGCTGGTCTCGCCGACATGACCGCCAACCTGCTTACCAAAGGCACGCAAACTCGAGATGCCACGAAGATCGCCCAGGAGATCGAAAGCCTTGGCGGATCGCTCGACTCTGGTGCGCGTTGGGACTCGTCGTTTGCTACGGTCGGTGTGATGTCGTCGAAGATCCCGCAGGCGATGGAGATTCTCGCCGATGTCGTGCGTCGTCCAACGTTCAAGAGTGAAGAGGTCGAGCGACTACGACAACAATACCTCGATAACGTAACCCTGGCGCTTGGCGACCCGGGAACTATTGCGCGGTTTGTAGCTGCACGAGTTGTTTTTGGCGACAGCCCTTATGGTCATCCAGTGGCCGGCACAACGGAATCATTAACGCGAATCACGGCAGCGGACATCTCAAAGCTGCACTCCAGGTATTACCGTCCTGACAATGCCATTCTTGTACTCGGCGGCGACATCAACGCGAAAGATGGCTTTGCACTGGCAACTAAATATTTTGGTGACTGGCAAAAGCCGACAACGCCATTACCAACTTCGAGCGCAGCGATGGAAAGCGCAGCCGCCGCCAAGTCTGGCCGCATTGTCGTAATCGATAAACCTGATGCCGGACAGGCTGCGGTCTATCTTGCACGCACGGGCATCAATCGCAAGGATCCTGATTACTTTCGCGGCATCGTCGCCAACTCCGTCCTCAGCGGTTACTCGGGACGGCTCAACCAGGAGATTCGCATTAAGCGCGGATTGAGTTATGGCGCGGGTAGTTCTCTCGATGCTCGTCGTGACGTGGGACCATTTGTAGCTTCTGCGCAAACGAAGAATGAGTCGGGCGCCCAGGTGGCGGATCTGTTGTTGGGCGAGATTACTCGTTTGTCAGCATCGCCGCCGGCGGATCTTGAGTTAACTCCACGTAAGGCAGTGTTAATCGGAAACTTTTCGCGCAACCTTGAAACTGCAAACGGGCTGGTGGGGCAAGTGGCATCACTGGCGCTTTATGGCATGGGCCTCGACGAGATTAACCGCTACATAAATAATGTGCAGGCGATCAGCACTGCCGATATTCAGAAGTTTGCGGGCGCGCGGTTGGATGCGAAGACGAGCAACATTATCATTGTCGGTAACGCGAAGACGTTCCTGCCGGAATTGCAAAAGAAGTATCCGAACGTGGAAGTGATTCCGGTTGCTGAGCTGGATTTAAATACGGCACTCTTGCGGAAGAAGCAACCGACAGGTTGAGCCACAGATTACACAGATTATGAACAGATTAATTTTAGTTGTTGTGTTATTCGTTTGTGCTTCAGCGCAAGCACAGCAGTCGCCCATCGATGGAATTGATGCGCGTTCGAACCCGGCTGAGTTTGCAAAACAACTCGGCAGCGCGGATGCGCACGTCCGACAGCGCAGCGCTGAGGCCCTGGCGCGCCTTGCTGCTACCGATCAGCGCAAGCTCGTTGAGGGTTACCAGCTACAGGAAAAGAACAAGGAAGTCCGTTTGGCGCTCGATTGGGCGCTGTATCGCATGGGCCGCTCCGAAGCGCTCTATCGAGTGGTTGACGATCTCGATTCGGGCCGGCAGGACCAGGCCGTCGGTTACCTTTCGGAGTTGGAGAGCCCTGATCTGCTTTATCCGTTTCTGCAGAGAAGCAACAACGCGCCTCGCATCAACGCCGGCTTGCTGAAAGCTCTCGCTCACATCGGCAACGCGCAAACACTCGATCTCATTAAACCTTTTCTCGAATCACATCAGACATACGTCGCCGAAGCCGCGGAGATCGCCCATGACGAGATCGAGAAGCGACTCGGCGAACCAGTGCCGGAGACGCGCGTGCGACCGCGAACCGTCGAGAAGGCCCCGGACCGGCCGTAAACCATCGAATGCACGCGAGTCTGCGCACATTTCTCGATCGACTCACCAGAGAAAACGAAATCATCACCGTCAAAGCCGAGGTTGATCCTTACCTCGAATTGGCCGAGATCCATCGTCGCGTGATCGCCGAGGGTGGGCCGGCGTTGTTGTTCACGCGAGTGAAGGGGAGCCGTTACCCGGTCGTGACCAACATGTTCGGCACGGAACGCCGCATCGAGCTTGCGTTTGGTCCGAAGCCGGAAGCGTTGGTTCGCGAGCTGGTCCATATCGCGGAGTCGATCCTGCCGCCGAAACCTGCTGAGCTGTGGAAACATCGTTCAGTTGCGCTCGACTTTCTGAAACTTGGAACGACAAACACGTCGAGATCTCCGGTCACTCAGGTTGTCGATCGCCCTGCCCGCCTGGACCAACTGCCAGTTTTGACAACCTGGCAGGAAGATGGCGGCCCATTCATCACGTTGCCGCTGGTCTATACCGAGAACCCGCTGACGAAAAAGCACAACCTCGGCATTTATCGCATGCAGGTGTACGACGAACGTTCAACCGGGCTGCATTGGCAAATTCAGAAAGGCGGTGGGTTTCACTATCAGGAGGCTGAAAGATTGGATCAGTCACTGCCAGTGACTGTGTTTCTTGGTGGACCACCGGCGCTTATTCTCGCGGCGATCGCTCCGTTGCCCGAAGACGTACCCGAGTTGGTACTCGCGTCGTTGCTTGCCGGACACAAACTAAAGATGACTGCAAATCCGCTCGGCCGTGAGGCGCACCGGCTCGCCGCCGAAGCAGAGTTTGCACTCGTTGGATACGCGCCACCGCACGAGCTACGTCCCGAAGGACCGTTTGGAGATCACTACGGTTATTACTCGTTGCGTCACGACTATCCCGTCTTTCACGTCGATGCAATCTTTCACCGGCGCGACGCGATCTATCCCGCGACGGTAGTGGGCAAGCCGCGGCAGGAAGATTTCTTCATCGGCGATTATTTGCAGAAATTGCTTTCGCCGCTGTTTCCGATGGTGATGCCTTCCGTGCGCGATTTGTGGACGTATGGCGAGACCGGGTTTCACTCGCTCTGCGCTGCCGTAGTGCGCGAGAGATACGGTCGTGAGGCGCTCGTTTCCGGTTTTCGAATTCTTGGCGAAGGTCAGTTATCCCTGACGAAGTTTCTGCTGCTCACCGACACGCCGCAGGATCTAAAAGACTTTCCGCGCTTGCTCGAACATGTGCTCGAGCGCTTCCGGCCTGAGACGGACCTGTTCGTGTTTTCAAACGTGTCGATGGACACGTTGGACTACACGAGTGGGAAGGTGAACGAAGGCAGTAAGGCGATCATGTTGGGTGTGGGTGAGCCGGTGCGCAAACTGCCGCGCGAGTTTAGCGAACAATTACCGAGTTACATTTCGCGTGCTGAGGTTTTTTGTGGTGGATGTTTGGTGTTGCAAGGAGGATCGTTTGCGGAGGATGAATCGCTGGCGGCGAGAGTCGCGAGCGATCCCGTATTTCACGATTGGCCGTTGATCTTTTTGCACGACAATGCGCGCGTCGCTCGATCCTTGCCGGATTTTTTGTGGGCTACGTGGACCAGGTTTGAGCCCGCGTCGGATATTTATGCCGCCGCGACTACTGTGCAACGTCATCACCTCGTTTACAGAGCTCCGATCGTTATCGATGCACGCACCAAGTCCGGCTTCCCGGATGAATTGATTGTTCGAGACGATATAAAAGCCCTCGTCGAGCGCCGTTGGAACCAATATTTTAGCCGCGGATTACACGGATTTTAAATCGGGATTTAAATCCGGATTTTACAATCCGTGTAATCCGCGGCTAAAAAATTCATCTAAATTGGCCGGCGTACCACTCGACGAGTGGAGCACCGAATAGTAGTGCTGCAATTGCGCCGAGTCCGAGGAAGACGCCAAACGGCAGCAGCATCTGCATGTTTCGCTCGCGTTGCCGTGCCATTAAGAAAATTCCGATTACTGAGCCGCTCAACACGCCGACAAAGATCGTCAAGATCGTGAGTCGCCAACCAAGATAAGCGCCGACCATAAACATCATCTTCACATCGCCGAGGCCCATCGCTTCGATGCCGCGAAGTTTTTCCCAAGTCCAGCCCATGAGCCAAAGCGAACCACCGCCGATCAACGCGCCGATGAGGCCTCCGGCCAGCGACGTTATCCCGATAGGCAGATCGGCGAGTGCACCTTGTGAGAGCGAGGGTAGATCGTCGAAGTGCGGCGTGCCTGTTAAATAAGGAATTGCGATGCGAGCCGCGAGTGCAAACACGATTCCCGGATAAGTGATCGCGTTGGGAAGAATCATGTGCTCGGCGTCGATGAAAACAAGCGCCAGCAACGCGGAAGCAAAGACAAGGTCAAAAGGTAGTGCAGCCGTGAGGCCATCGTGTCGCGCGACACCGACGAACAACGCCGCGGTCAGAAGCTCAACCGCGGGATAACGGAATGAAATGGGTCCTTTGCAACTCCGGCATTTTGCGCGAAGCGCGACGTAACTAAGAACCGGAATGTTGTCGTAAAAAGCGATGACCGCGCCGCACGAAGGACAGCGCGAGTTTGGGAAAACAATCGACTCTTCCAGCGGAACGCGATGAATTACAACGTTGAGAAAACTGCCGATGACGGCGCCAAAAACTCCTGCGATCACATAACCAAAGATAGGGGGAATGAGGTTCATCTTGATCCGTTTTTATCCGTCTTATCCGCGGTTTGTTTTTCCCAAAGCATCAAATGCTTCAGGAACGCATGATGCGCGGCGAAGCTCGCAATGGTAAAGCCCGCGAATCCGTCTCGTAAGCCACCTTTCAAGATCAAACTTCTGATGAATGCCGCCGGTCCGGCAGAGGCCACTCCCAACACCGACGTGCGCCGACCTTATTCAAACATTTGGCGAGCGGCGAGCGGCGCGTAACGCTCGCCGATCATACGATGATGGTGCGCCGCGTCCTGTGAAGTGTAATGCAGTAGATCGCCTGCGAGTCGTTCGACGCGCGCTTCCGGGTCCATCGTCACCGATTCGTGAATGTGACGTTGTTTCCAGTGGCCTTTATGCTTCCGAAAAAGCCGTAACTGCCGGTCGGGGTACCAGCCGCCACCGCGGATCCAGCGTTTTTGATAGTAAGTGCGCCGGGCAATCTGATAGCCATCGGCAAGTTCATCATCGGGCTTTTCCCGCAGCCTTTGAATCGACTGCTTGAGTTCATCTGAAACGCGTTCGTCTGCATCGAGGCTGAAGATCCATTCGTGCTGGGCCTGCTCGACGGCAAACTGTTTTTGAGCGCCAAAGCCAGGCCATGCATTCGTGATCACCCGTGCGCCGCAAGCTGCTGCGATGGCGCGTGTGTCATCGGTGGAATTTGAGTCTACAACTATTATCTCGTCGGCCCATGCCACCGATTCGCACGCAGCTTTTATA
>JBKPJS010000262.1:0-4375 GCA_046730815.1 Acidobacteriota bacterium | reverse complement strand
CTCGGAGAGCCGTGCGAACCGGTCGCAGAAAGTCGGAACAGTAACGTCCGACAAGATGCAGAAGACCGTGGTGGTTCGGGTGGACCGTCTGGTTCGTCACACCAAGTATCGTCGCTACGTGCGCCGCACGTCGAAGTTCATGGCCCACGACGAGTTGGGCGCGACTGTCGGCGATAAGGTGCGCATCGTTGAAACGCGTCCACTTTCAGCGCGCAAGCGCTGGCGTGTAATGGAGATCGTTCAGAAAGCTGCGAAGTAGTTTCACAGATACACAGAAAACACAGATTCTGTTCTGTGCAATCTGTGAAATCTGTGGACAGTTTTGCGGCAAGAGTCGGAGGTAACGACAGTGATCCAGATGCAAACCTCTCTTGAGGTTGCTGACAATTCGGGCGCGCGACGGGTGGAAATGATCATGCCCATTGGTGGTTCCACCGGAAAGATTGCCAGCCTGGGAGATCGAATCAAGGTAACGGTCAAAGAGGCTTCGCCCGATGGAACTATCAAGAAGGGCACCGTTCAGGATGCGGTGATCGTGCGGACGCGAAAGGAAGTACGCCGCGCTGATGGAACGTATGTGAGGTTCGATCAGAATGCCGCCGTGCTGATTAAGGAGGATGGGACTCCGATAGGAACACGCGTTTTTGGACCAGTAGCGCGCGAGCTCCGCGACAAGAATTTCATGAAGATCGTTTCGCTTGCGCCGGAGGTGATTTGAGAATGGCAGGAACAAAGCGCTCGAAGATCAAGAAGAACGATCAGGTTGCGATTATTGCCGGGCGCGACAAGGGCAGGCGTGGGCGCGTGCTCGAAGTTTCCCACAAAAAGGGGAAGATCAAAGTCGAAGGTTCGGGGATGATTAAACGCCACCAGAAAGCCAATCCGCAGGCGAATCGCGGCGGCGGCATTGTGGATAAGGAATCGTTTATCGACATCTCCAACGTGCAGTTGATCGATCCGCAATCGGGCAAACCCACGCGCGTGAAGTATCAAAAAGAGAGTGATGGATCGAAGACGCGTATTGCGGCCTCCAGCGGTCACTCGCTGGAGAAATAAATTCGAGGTCTGACATGTCTGCAAGGTTAAAAGAACGATATCAAAAGGACGTAGCGCCGCAGATTGCGAAGGAGTTTGGCATCAGCAATCCGATGGCTGTGCCGCGTATCGAAAAAGTTGTAATTAACATGGGCATGGGTGAGGCCATTGCCAATGCGAAGATACTCGACACGGCCGCCGACGAGCTGCGCGCCATCACCGGTCAGAAGCCGGTGATTACGAAAGCGAAGAAGTCGATCGCTTCGTTCAAGTTAAGGCAGGGAATGCCGATCGGCGTGGTGGTGACCCTCCGTGGCGATCGCATGTACGAGTTTCTCGATCGGCTCGTCTCAGTGGCGCTCCCGCGCGTGAGAGACTTCCGCGGAGTTTCACCAAAAGCTTTTGATGGGCGTGGCAACTACACGATTGGAATACGCGAGCAACTTATTTTTCCGGAGATCGATTTCAACAAGGTGGACAAGCTGCGCGGGATGAACATCTCGATCGTGACGACAGCGAGGAATGATGAGCAGGCGCGAGCGCTCTTGAAGGGCTTGGGAATGCCGTTTAGGACTTAACCACGGATTACACGGATAGAAGAACGATAATGGCAAAGAAATCATTGATTGCGAAAGCTGCACGGCGACCGAAGATTTCGGTGCGGGCTTACACACGATGCAAACGCTGCGGCCGGCCGCGAGGCTATTTGCGGAAATTCAACCTCTGCCGCATCTGTTTTCGTGAGTTGGCGCTTCAGGGACAGATCCCCGGTGTGGTTAAGTCGAGCTGGTGACAACATTGCCGATTTGCGATTGCCAATTTTTGAAATCGGCAATCGGCAATTGGCAATCAAAAATGGAGTTTGATTAATGACTGATCCTATTGCCGATATGTTGACGCGAATCCGCAACGCCATCGCGGCGAAGCATTCGCGAGTTGATATTCCGGCTTCAAAGCTCAAACTTGAGATTGCCCGCATTCTGAAGGAAGAGGGTTACATCAACAACTTCGTCATCAAGGGCGAAGGGCTCAAGCGTACGGTGCGTATCTTCCTGCGCTACGACGCACGCGGCACGTCTTCGATTACGCACTTGCAGCGCGTATCGACACCGGGACGGCGCGTGTACGTCGGCTCGAGTGAGATACCGAAAGTGCTCGGCGGGTACGGTATCAACATCGTCTCAACATCAAAGGGTTTGATGAGCGGCAAGACCGCGCGTCGAGAGAACATTGGTGGTGAACTGTTGGCCCAAATTTATTGATATTGTCAATTGCCGATTGCCAATTTCCGATTGATGGAAATCGATGCATAAAAAATCGGCAATCGGCAATTGGAAATCGGAAATAACTTATGTCACGAATAGGAAAAAAAGTAATTACGGTGCCGAAGGGCGTGACCGTGACTGTTCACGAGCAGGAGCTCGAAGTCAAAGGTCCGAAGGGCACATTGAAGACGCCGGTTCCCCACGGAATTAGCTTCAAACTCGAGGGCGAGGAGCTGCGCGCCGAACGCGCGTCTGACGAGCAGGCGGCGTTACACGGACTCGCGCGCGCCCTGGCAAACAACGCCATCCTCGGTGTGACCGAAGGATTCAGCAAGCAGATGGACGTGGTTGGTGTTGGTTACAAAGCCGACGTGCAGGGAAAGAAGATTGTCTTCTCTTTGGGATACTCGCATCCGATCGAGTTCCCTCTGCCGCCTGAAGTCGAGGCGAAGGCGGAACGTCTGACGACAAAGGGAAGCATTCAGCAGTACCAGACGACTTTGACGCTCACGAGTATCGACAAACAGAAGCTGGGCCAGGTGGCGGCCGAGATGCATAAGTTGCGCAAGCCTGATGCTTACAAAGGCAAAGGGGTCCGTTACGCGGGGGTGCCGATCAAGTTGAAGCCCGGCAAGACAGGTAAATAATTTGTCAATTGCCAATTGCCGATTTTTAGAAATTGGCAATCGGCAATCGGAAATCAGATATGGCAAACACAAGCAGAGCAGAAATTCGAACCGCGATTCATACGCGGATTCGCCGCAAAGTTAAAGGAAACACGGAGCGGCCGCGACTGGCGATCTATCGCAGCTTGAACCACATTTACGCGCAGGTGATCGACGACCTCAACGGTCAAACGTTGGTTTCGGCTTCGACGACCGAAAAAGATCTGCGCGGCAACACTGGTGGCAATCTCGATGCTGCGCGCCGCGTTGGTCAGACAATTGCCGAGCGCGCTATCGCAAAAGGAATCGAGCAGGTGGTCTTCGATCGCGGTGGTTATCTTTATCACGGGCGCATAAAGGCTTTGACCGACGCAGCGAGAGCGGCCGGGTTGAACAAGAATGAAGTAGTCGCGGAAGCGGAAGAGCCGCCACCGGCAGCCGAACCCGAGCAGCCGAAAGAGAAGAAGTCGAAGAAGAAGAAACAAGAATAGTTTTCTCTATTGCACAGAGAAGAAATAAGCAGAATAAATTATGAGACAACCCAAGCAACGCATTCCCGCTCAAGGGCTCGATCTTAAAGATCAGGTCATCTCCATTAATCGCGTGACCAAGGTCGTCAAGGGCGGTAAGAACCTTTCCTTTGCGGCACTCGTAGTCGTAGGCGATGAAGGCGGGCACGTCGGTTTTGGAACGGGCAAGGCGCGCGAAGTTCCTTTGGCAATTAAAAAGGGAGTCGAGTCCGCCAAGAAGAATCTGATTCGCGTTCCGCTGATCAACAACACGCTGCCGCACCAATTGATTGGCGAATACGGCGCGGGACGGGTGTTGGTCAAGCCGGCTTCGGAAGGCACGGGCGTCATTGCGGGAGGCGCAGTACGCGCGGTGATGCAGGCTGTCGGAGTTCGCGACGTGCGCACAAAGGTGCTCGGTTCGACGAATCCACACAACGTCGTGCGCGCCACGTTCGATGCGTTATTGCGCATGAAAGATCCGATGGAGCTGGCGCGTTTGCGTGGTAAGCAAGTCGAGGAGATGTGAGTTATGCCACGTAGAACCGATACAACAAATGAATCACAGGGGAAGATTCGCATTCAGTACTATCGAAGCTTTATCGCCTCCCCGAAGACGCACAAGACGATCGTGCGCAGCCTGGGTCTGACGAAGCTCAATCAAATCGTCGAGCGTCCGGACACTGACTCGATGCGCGGCACGGTGGCGAAGGTGCCGCACTTGCTTCGGATAGTAGAATAGGGACCACGGATTTTATACGGATTGATTGGAGTTGGTGATGGCGATTAGTCTTAATAGTCTTAAGCCCGCAAAGGGTTCGACCCACAAGAAGAAACGAGTCGGACGTGGACCAGGCTCAGGTCTGGGCAAGACCGCGGGCCGCGGTGAGAAGGGACAGAA
>JBKPJS010000261.1:0-7377 GCA_046730815.1 Acidobacteriota bacterium | reverse complement strand
GGCCAGATCCGCTCGAAAAATCCAATAGTCGTTGTGAGGACCAAATGAAACGCACTTTCTTCGCGGTTTTGTTGATTACCACTCTATTCATCAGCTTTGCCTGTGAACGGCGTGGAGCCGAAACAAATGGAAGTGGCACTGGCCAAATCGTAGTTGGATACTACGGAGATCTCTCCGGCCGTACTTCGAGTTTTGGTCAATCGACCAAAAACGGTGTTGAAATGGCTGCCGACGAGATCAACAAGGCAGGCGGACTCAGTGGCCGGCAGGTCCAGATCCTTACGGAAGACGATCAGGGCGAACCGAACAAGGCCGCGACCGTGGTCACGAAGCTTATCAACCAGGACAAAGTAACGGCGTTGCTTGGCGAAGTAGCATCGTCAAACAGTTTGGCTGCTGCTCCGAAAGCGCAGGAAGCAAAGGTGCCGATGATTTCGCCATCGTCAACCAATGTCGCCGTGACACAAGTCGGCGATTATATCTTCCGCGTCTGCTTTATCGATCCTTTTCAGGGCGAGGTGATGGCGAAGTTTTCCGCCAATAACTTGAAAGCGAAGCGGGCCGCAATCCTTTACGATTTCAACTCGGACTACAGCCGTGGGCTGTATCAGGTCTTCAAACGAAGTTTTGAGAGCCAGGGCGGCCAGATTGTCTCCGAAAAATCTTACACCCAGGGAGATCGCGATTTCAGTGGTCAATTGACGGGCATCCGCTCCGCGAATCCTGATGTCATCTACGTGCCAGGTTACTACGGTGAAGTCGGCGTAATTTCTAATCAGACAAAACAGCTCGGCATCAAAGCGCCTTTGCTCGGCGGCGATGGCTGGGACGCACCACAACTGTGGCAACTGGGCGGCGCCTCATTGAATGGCAACTACATTTCAAATCACTATTCCGTGGATGATCCATCCCCTGCGATTCAGAAGTTCGTGGCGGACTACAAGGGTCGTTACAATGTCCAGCCTGACGCACTGGCCGCGCTCGGTTATGACGCGATGAAAGTGCTCGCCGATGCTATCCAGCGAGCGGGAACTACCGAAAACACTAAGCTGCGTGACGCGATTGCACAAACTAAAGATTTCCCCGGCGTAACCGGTCGAATCACAATCGACAAGGACCGGAATGCGGTAAAGCCCGCCGTCGTTCTAAAACTTCAAGACGGAAAATTCGTCTACGCGACGACGATCTCTCCAGAAGGCTCGGCGCCAGTTGCGACCTCCGCAGCTTCACCGGCAGGAGCAGCGAGCCCAGCGCGATAGGCGAGTCTCACTTCTATGGATACTTTCGTTCAGCAACTGATTAATGGACTCAATATCGGTGCGATCTATGCCCTGATTGCTTTGGGGTACACGATGGTGTACGGCATTCTTAGGCTGATCAATTTCGCCCATGGTGATGTCTACATGGTGGGCGCCTTCGCCGGTTATTTTCTTGCTCTGAGTCTCGGCCTCGCTGCTGCGCCATCGCTTCTCTCATTGGGACTAGTTCTGTTGGCATCGATGATCATTGCGGCGGTGGTCGGAATGATTATTGAGCGATTCGCTTATCGCCCGGTGCGGAAGTATTCGCGCATGACAACGCTGATCATGGCGATCGGCGTTTCGCTCTTAATCGAAAACCTGTTTGTCGCGCGCATCGGCGCTGCGCCTCGCGCGTTTCCTGATTTCCTCGGTTCGCAAAGTCAATTGCCTTACCGGCTGTTTGGTAACGCCGCGATTTCGAAGGCGCAGATCGTAATCTTCCTCGTTTCGATAGCCCTGATGGTTCTGTTGCAGTGGGTCGTCTACAAAACAAAAGTGGGCACTGCGATGCGCGCCGTTTCATTCAATCTCAACTCGGCCAAACTGATGGGCATCAATACCGATGCGATCATTAGTTTGACGTTTGCAATCGGCTCGGCCCTGGCGGCCGCAGGCGGCGTTCTGACCGCCCAATATAATCCCAACATCGATCCACTAATGGGTATTCTGACTGGACTGAAAGCGTTTGTGGCGGCGGTGCTTGGCGGTATCGGAAACATACCCGGCGCGGTTCTGGGCGGCCTGCTTATCGGTGCGGCAGAAACATTCGTCGTCGGATATGGACAGAATATTGGCATCGCTTCCACTTACCGTGATGCCGTAGCTTTTGCAATCTTGATTCTGGTTCTTTTGATTCGTCCGTCAGGATTACTCGGTTCTACAGTTCAGGAGAAAGTCTGATTCGATCCATCCACAGATTACACAGAAAGTAATCTGTGGATGGATTTTCATTGAATGCCAACCTTCGTTAAACGCATTCTCGGTCTAGTTATCGTCGTCGTTCTGCTCATAGGCGCGAACGCCTGGATGGGCAGAGAAGGTCTTTTTGGTTTTGGGCTTCCCTATTATTACGCTGAGATCCTCAACCTCACCGGTATCAGCGTCATTCTCGCGGTCTCGCTGAACTTGATAACGGGATTTACCGGACAGTTCTCGATCGGGCACGCCGGGTTCATGGCGGTCGGCGCATACTCGTCCGTCTTCATGACCGTTTACTATTCTGAGGCGGCTGAGAAATGGTTGACGTCGCTGGTCGGCGCTACCCTCGCGCAGTCGCTCGTCTTTCTGGGAGTAATTATCTTTGGCGCATTGATCGCGGCGCTGGCCGGCTTGGTGGTAGGAATTCCAAGTCTTCGCTTGCGTGGCGATTACCTGGCGATCGTCACACTCGGTTTTGCCGAGATCATCCGCATCATAATCCTCAATATCGATCGAGTTGGCGGCGCCACAGGCTTTCGCGGTCGAGTTCCACCGTGGGACGGTCGTCTTATCATTCCGCAGTATGCGAACTTTATCTGGATTGGCGGCTTTGCCGTTATCACGATCGTCGTCGTTTACAACATCGTGAACTCGGACATCGGTCGCGCACTAATCTCCATTCGCGAAGACGAACTCGCGTCCGAAGCGATGGGCATAAACACGACTCGCTACAAAGTGCTTTCGTTTGTCATTAGCTCTTCGTTCGCGGGTATAGCCGGCGCGCTCTTCGGTCACTTTCGACAGTTTCTGCATACGAACGACTTTCAGTTCATTCGATCGATTGAAATCATCATCATGATCGTGCTTGGTGGGATGGGATCGATTACCGGGGCGGTGCTGGGCGCAATCGTGATCACGATTCTGCCCGAACTGCTGCGCAAGCTTCCCGGAGATCTCTACAGCTACCGGCTTGTTATTTATTCCGCGCTGCTCATACTGATAATGCTGACGCGGCCCCAAGGTGTTATGGGTGCGAAAGAGTTTGGCCTCTCCTGGCTGAAACGAGCTCAGCGCCGGCCGGAAGGTGACAAACCAATCGGCGAAAAGGGCGTGCCGATTGCTCAGCAAGGTTCATCTCCCACCCTGGAACAGCCGAAGGAGATTGAACACAGGTAAGGTTATGCAGGAACAGAAAGCAGCAAACGGCGATCATCCACTGCGCACGTCCAAATGCACGATCCGTTTTGGCGGCTTGGTCGCCGTTAACGAACTCGACATGAACGTGCGGGACGGCGAGATATACGGGTTGATCGGCCCCAACGGCGCCGGTAAAACGACCATCTTCAATCTTCTCACTGGTGTTTACGAGCCGACTTCAGGCGAGCTTTACTTCCAGGGTCAAAGAATCGACGGGTTGAAGCCCTACGAGATTTCGCGGCGCGGAATATCGCGAACGTTTCAGAACATCAGGCTGTTTCCCAGTATGTCAGTTCTGGAAAACGTCATGACCGCTTGTCATCGACATGCGAGGCAGACTCTCGTCGATGCCGTGCTGCGCTTACCCCGGTTTGAGCGAGACGAACGCGAGCATAAAGAGTTTGCGATGGAGCTGCTCGAGATTTTCGGGCTCGCAAAATTTTGCAACGAAGGCGGGACGAGCCTGCCCTACGGTTCGCAGCGACGGTTGGAGATCGTGCGCGCCCTCGCAACGAGGCCAAAGCTGCTCCTGCTCGACGAGCCTGCCGCCGGTATGAACCCGGCAGAGCAGGAAGACTTGATGCAGTTGATCAAGCAGATCCGCGATCGCTTTGGACTGACGATACTGCTCGTCGAGCACAACATGAAAGTAGTTATGGGCGTCTGCGAGAGAATCCAGGTTGTGGACTACGGAAAATCGATCGCTCTCGGCGTCCCCGAAGAAATTAAGAACGATCCGAAGGTGATCGAAGCGTATTTAGGAGACTAAATCCATCCACAGATGACGCAGATTATCTGTGTAATCTGTGGATGGTTCTGCTAACGATGCTTACACTCGAAAACGTTTCAGTAAACTACGGTGCTATCGAAGCCTTAACCGGCGTCTCGATGCGCGTCGAGCAGGGCGAAGTTGTAACGCTCATCGGGGCAAACGGAGCAGGTAAAACCACGACCCTTCGAACCATCACCGGGCTACTCCAACCACGACACGGCAAAGTCATTTTCGAGGGTGAAGATATCAGTGCCAAACCAACACATAAGTTGGTCGCGCGTGGAATATCCATGTCACCCGAAGGCCGTGGTGTGTTTGCCAATCTCTCCGTTCGAGAGAATCTTCAGATGGGCGCTTATCTTAAAAAGAACAAAACTGAAATCGCCGCTGACATGGACCGCGCCTTCAACATGTTCCCGCGCCTGAAGGAACGTGAGTCTCAGAAAGCCGGAACCCTCTCGGGAGGCGAGCAACAGATGCTCGCTATTGGGCGCGCGTTGATGTCCCGGCCGCGATTGCTCCTGCTTGACGAGCCATCGCTCGGTCTCGCGCCGCTCGTGGTCCATACCATTTTCGAAGCTATCGATGAGATTAAAAGTAAGGGGACAACGATTCTCCTGGTCGAACAGAACGCACACGCAGCTCTGGGCCATTCCGATCGCGCGTACGTTTTGGAAACCGGAAGAATAGTTATGGAAGGTCCATCAAAGGACCTGGCCAATGATCCCCGGATTAAAGAAGCCTATCTCGGTGAGTAAAGTAAAAGTACTTCTACCGGCCGTCATCGTCCTGATGGCCCTCGCGTTCTCCTGTACACGACAACCAGACGAAACTGGTTCACCCGATCGCAGCACGATCAAGATCGGGTACTTCGGAGATCTGACTGGACCAACCTTCAACTTCGGACAGTCGGCGATCAACGGTGTGCTGATGGTCGCCGATGAGGTAAACCAGGCGGGTGGGATCAACGGTAGACGCATCGACGTGGTCATCGAAGACGATAAGGGCAGCCCGGAGGAAGCTGCGCGCTTAACTGCCAAACTCATCGATCAAGATAAAGTGATCGCGATCATCGCCGGCGGCACGTCAGGAAACAGTCGCGCTGCGGCGCCGAAAGCACAATCGTCTCACGTTCCTTTTATCTCGCCGTCGTCAACGGACCCAGCCGTGACGCAGACCGGCAACTACATCTTCCGTGCATGCTTTGTCGATTCGTTTCAGGGCGAAGTGATGGCCCGCTTTGCGGCGAACACGCTGAAGGCGCAAAAGGCCGCGATCCTTTTTGATTTCAACTCACCGTATGGCCGCGGCCTGACTGACTATTTCGAACTCAGTTTCGCCAAGTTCGGCGGACGCATTGTCAGTAAGCAGTCGTATACGCAGGGCGATGCTGATTTTAAAGGTCAGTTGAGTACGATTCGAGCGACTGAACCGGATGTGATCTACATTCCGGGTTATTACGGCGACGTTGCGGTCATCGCGAAACAGGCGCGCATGATTGGACTGACGCAGCCGTTGCTCGGCGGTGATGGTTGGGACGCGCCGGAGCTCTGGCAATTGGGCGGCGACGCCTTGAACGGATCCTACATTTCAACGCATTACTCGGTTGACGATCCCTCGCCCGCGATTCAGAAGTTTGTCGAAGGGTACAAGCAGCGTTATGGAAACCTGGTGCCTGATGCTCATGCGGCGCTGGCGTACGATGCTTCACGACTCTTGATGGATGCGATTACAAGAGCGGGAACAACCGACGGCGACAAATTGCGCGAGGCGTTGGCGCAGACAAAAAACTTCGCGGGCGTGACGGGCGTGATCAACATGGACGCCGATCGCAACGCAGTGAAACCGGCAGTCGTGTTGAAGTTGCAGGACGTGAGGTTTATTTACCAGGAGACGATCCAGCCTCAAGTTGCGACGCCCTCACCAAGTCCCCCTCCAACCCCAAGGAAGAAGCGCTCGTTTTGACAGGATTTACATGATTAACAGGATTGACGTTAATCCTGACAATCATGTAAATCCTGTCAAATGAATTTTCGGGCGGTGAGTAACGCAGCATTCACAACCTCGCGCGCGGTGCCGCCAATCTGAGTCTTTGAACCCAACGTGCGCTCGAGTGATAATGCCTCATAAACATCTTCCTCAATCAACGACGAAAACTCACGCAGCTCATCAATACTCAACTGCTCCAGCTCTTTGTCGAGCGCAATCGCTCGCATCACGACCTTGCCCACGATCTCATGCGCATCTCTGAACGGCACACCCTTTCGCACTAAATAATCCGCGAGTTCAGTTGCATTCATGTATCCGCCTGACGCGCCAACAAGCGCTCGTTCCTTATTAACAGTGATATTTCCCAACACCGTCGCCGTAACATTCAAAGATGAGCGCACGGTATCGTAAGCGTCAAACACAGCCTCCTTATCTTCCTGCATGTCTTTGTTGTAAGCGAGTGGAAGGCCCTTCAGTACAGTGAGGAGTGCGAGCAGATCGCCGAAGACACGGCCGGCTTTTCCGCGCACCAGTTCCATCGAATCAGGATTCTTCTTCTGCGGCATCAAGCTCGATCCGGTCGCAATCGCATCCCCTAACTCAAAGAACCCAAACTCGCTGGTCGCGTAAAGAATGATGTCTTCGGCGAGTCGTGACAAATGGACCATGATCAACGAGCATGCGCTCAAAAACTCGACACAGAAATCACGATCGCTGACCGCATCGAGACTGTTACGCGAAACTGCTTCGAAGTTTAACAACCTCGCCAGCGCTTCACGATCTATCGGGAAAGACGTGCCGGCGAGCGCTGCCGAACCGAGTGGCAGGACGTTCACGCGGCGCCGAACTTCAGCGAGCCGTTCGCGATCACGCGCAAGCATTTCGAAGTAGGCCAAACACCAGTGCGCCAGCAACACCGGTTGCGCACGTTGTAGGTGTGTGTATCCGGGAATGACAACGTCGCGATTGGCTTCAGCGAAGTTAAGCAAGGACGTCTGTGCATCGCGAAGTGTTGCGTTCAGATCGTCGATCGAGTTTCGCATCCATAAACGAAAGTCAGTCGCGACCTGATCGTTACGGCTGCGACCGGTGTGCAAGCGGCGGCCTAAATCGCCGGTCAACTCGATTAGTCGAGCTTCTACAAACGAGTGCACGTCTTCCGCGGAGGAGTCGTTGAAGTAGTCTTCACTATCGCGGCCC
>JBKPJS010000260.1:0-6675 GCA_046730815.1 Acidobacteriota bacterium | reverse complement strand
GCTTAACGCAGCGTCTGCAAGTGAAGCACGGCAGAAAGAGTGTGACTACATGCTCTCCGTCTCAATGACAGTCAAGAAGGGCGGAGGTGGTTCGATGTTTGGCCGCACTATTGGCAATATCGCCGGCTCTGCGGCAGGTGTGATTCCTGGTGGCAGTACCGCAGGCTCCGCAGCCGCGCGTTCAGCAACCATCGCAGGCGTTTATACCGCTGCGACGATTGCAGGCAATACCAAAGCGAAAGACGAACTCACTCTCGACTACAGAATCGACCGCACTGATTCACCAAACACCGTGCTCGCCGATACCGCTAAGGCGAAAGCCAAATCGGACGGTGAAGACATACTCACTCCGCAGGTTGAGAAAGCAGCGCAAGCGATACTGGCCGCAGTGAGGAAGTGAACAACCTGGCTTTGCACGAAAGTAGTCTGAGGGGCCTCGGACAAGAATACTTCACCAAAGGCGCAAAGAAACCCCTTTTAGAAACGCGGTAGCGCTTTGCGCCCTTGCGTCTTAGCGCGAGAGAGCTTCTTACAACTGAAAGATCGAACAAGGCTTAGAACGACATGCAATCGCGCTCGTATAGATTCCTTTTCTTACTCGTTACTGTAATCACGTTCAGCTTCGTCCAAAACGCTCAAGCGCAGAGTGGCGGCGCAATCGCCTACATCCGCGACGGCACCGAGATTCGTCTCATCAATCCTGATGGCTCAGACGATCGGCGGCTTTGGACACATCGCGACGCTAAAAAACCGCTCGGCATCGACTCGCTCGCATGGCGTCCCGACGCAAAAGAACTCGCCTTTTCAAGTCGACACGCTGCTGCGATGTCGTTGTACGACGCAGACCTCTATGCCGTGCGTCCTGATGGCTCAGGCTTTCGCAAACTCACCAATGCGCCGGACGCCGCTGAGTTCACACGCTTTCCAAAAGGAAACGTGAGTGTCACGTTGCGCAACGATCAGCCGTTGTATAAACAGTCGCAGGCGAGCGCGGGAATCTTCATTGTGTACGTGGCCGGAGCAGCCGAGCCGCAACAGATCACGTTGCCGCCGGGCGCAACAAAGACACTCGTTTTCAATCAGGTCGCGGACTTTGGAAACACAGCGCAGGCAGTCGTAGCGATTTGGGGTAACTATCGTTGGTTCACTCCCGGCGTTGATGTGCGCGCCGGCACCACCGTTAAGGCGCCTGTGTTTTCAATCAGCGGTGATGGCATTGAATACTTTGGCGCGTTCCGTCCGGTGTGGCGCCAGGATGGTTCGCGTGTAAGTTACCGCTCCGGCGCTTGCACGTTGAACAGCGTGCCGGTTAATCCCACGCCGGGCGAATACGTTTACAATCCCCTCTTCGGCGGCAAGAATCCACTTGGCACGTGCGTGTGGGATTGGGGTCCAACGGCCGAGACAGCGAATCAGCTACTCTACTCAGAGAATGCATCTGGCGAGTCCAGCATCTTTCGCATTGCTGAAGGGGGCAAGCATCCCGGCGAGAAGCTGACGAAGTTTTCCGATATCGAGTACCAGTTACTCTTTGATCTCCGCTGGCTGCCGGACGCTTCGGGATTCCTCTTCTCGAATCAAACTCTGATGAGAGACTCGGCAAACATTTTCCGCTACGACTTCGCGACACGAAAACTCACCCAGGTCACTCGCCTCGAGAACGAGTTCACCGGCAGCTTTACTATCTCGCCCGATGGACAAGGGATTGTGTTCGAGCGATCTAAATCATTGGATGACAATCGAGATATAGACCTGTGGATCGCGAAGATTAACAGTGGGAACGCGCGCCTTCTGGTGCGTAACGGCTTCTCACCTTCGTGGCGCTAAGGCCCTCCGAAACATTTTTACAGGATTGCAGGATTAGACATGATTTACATGTCAATCCTGATAATCATGTAATCCTGTAAAATATTTTTCTGAAGAACGCAGGCGCCAATACTCGTGGCACTCGATAGTTGATCTAGAGCCGGCGTTTCCGGCCTTTTCTTCGTGCAACTGCCGCTACGGCGGCAAGACCAGTTCCGAGCAAGACCATCGCCGTGGGTTCCGGATTTTGCGTCGCGGCCGCCGGCGTTTGCGGTCGCACTATTCCGAGTTGAGGCCCTTGCCTGAAAGCCGTCATACTAAAGCCCAAATGCTTCCCAGTATTATCTTCAAAATGAGCTGCGTAGAGATAACCGGTTTCCGCACCTTCATTATCAAAAACGGTTAAATTGTGACTATCGGCAAAGATCAACTTTTCCAGAAACATATTCGGCTTGATCGTATCGGCTTGAGCCGATGAACTGACCATTAAGCAAAACACCGCACTGACAATACCCATCAAAACCCTTGTCTTAGACATACCTTCATCCTCGGAAACTTAAACGTTTACCTTAAGGGGGCGATAGAAATGCTAGAGCTTTAACGGGTGATTGTCGGCGGAAGTTACTCCCCAGCTATCCCGAAACTGTCACAGGCATGCCACCTATTTGTAATAATCATCTGAGGTCCACCTGCTGAGCCCGGCCATTATCAACAACTGTCGCCACTTTGGACGTCTGCTGATACGACCTCACAGCGAAAGTGAACTTGCGTGGGCCGGGGTTATAGGTTCCTTCCGCTGCTGCGACTGAAACGACGAATCCACGCGGTCCACGCCGGGAGCTCAAGGTGGTCCTGCGGAACGCGCCGGTTTTGTACGCGGGACTGAGCCCGTCGTCTTCATACAGACTGGCGGTGGCTGCGCCCTTATCGTCAGGATAAATATTGAAAGTGATCGGATCGACGGGCTTTTCTCCAACGTAATTCAGCGATGGGCCAGACGGAATGATCGCGCCTGCGCGCACAAATATCGGCACCGTCTCGAGCGGAGCTTCGACAGTAATCATCGTGCCGCCTGTGTATTTTTGATTGGTCCAGTAGTCGTACCACGTTCCGGCGGGAAGATAGACTCGGCGGCGGGTAAGGTCGGGCTTCAGAATCGGTGCGACGAGCAGATTCTCACCAATCATGAACTCGTCGTCGAGGTTGTAAGTGTTCGGATCGTCCTGGTAATTCAACAGCAAAGGGCGAAACACCGGGACACCGGTGCGATGGGCTTCTTCGAGAGTTGTATAAAGAAAAGGCAGCAGTGCGTAGCGGAGTTTCAGATACTTGCGAATGATGTCTTCATAATACTTCCCAAAACGCCAGGGCTCCTGATCGTAACCGTCGTTTTGCTTGTGGTTGCGACAGAAAGGCGCGAGGAAACCGATCTGATAAGAACGAACGAGCAGTTCGCCATTACCACGTCCGATGAAACCGCCAATATCGCTGCCGACAAACGGCTCGCCTGATAAACCAAGCGAAGTAAACATCGGAATGTTCAGCGACAGAGCTTCCCAGGTGCTATTCGTGTCGCCGGTCCACATTGTCGAGAAGCGCTGAATACCGGCGTAAGCGGCGCGCGTGATGACGTAAGGGCGGCGATCGGGTTGGAGACGTTCGAGTCCTTCGTAAGTCCCGCGCGCCATCAGCAGCGCGAACGTATTCCGGTTTTTTGCGTGAGTGGTTTTCTCACCTTCGTCGTAACTCACAACGTCCAACTGGTTCTTTCCGGTCTGGTCGACGAAGTCAGCCGGCTCGTTCATGTCGTTCCAGATCCCGGCGATACCGTTGTCCGTGTAGACGCGATGCAGGTCGCCCCACCAGCGTCTTGCTTCGGGCAGGGTATAGTCGACGAAAACGCTGTCACCCGGCCAGACTTTCGGCACGAAGAGATCGCCATTGCGGCGATGTTGGAAAAAGTTTTTCTCCAAACCTTGATCGAAAGCGTGGTAGCCTTCGCCACGCGCATGCTTTACGCCTGGATCAACGATCGTTACGACCTTCACACCCTGGCGTCTTAGCTTGTCAGTTAGACCTTTCGGATCCGGAAACCTTTCTTTGTCGAACGTGAACACCCGGTAGCCCTTCATGTAATCGATGTCGAGATGCACGACGTCAAGCGGCAGATCTCGTTTGCGATACTCACTTACGACTTCTTCAACCATCGTGTCGGGGAAGTAACTCCAGCGGCTCTGCTGATTGCCAAGCGCCCAGAGCGGCGGCAGAGGCATATGCCCTGTGAGATCAGCATAGCGGCCGAGAATCTTTTTGATTGATGGGCCATAGAAAAAGTAGTAGTTCATCTCGCCGCCTTCGGCGCCAAACCACGCGCGCTGCTGCGACGATTGGCCGAAGTTGAAGTAGCTGCGGTAGCTATTATCGAAAAAGATTCCGTAGGCGATACCACGTTGTAGGCCGATGTAAAACGGAATGGTTTGATAAATTGGATCTTTTCCTTCGTTATAACCGGGCGTGTCGGAGTTCCAGTTGATGAACGACATCCGCCGCTTGTCGAGACGTGAAGCTTTTTCGCCAAGGCCGTAGAAGTGCTCGTCGAAGCCGAGTTTCTTTGCCGCAGCGACGAAAGTGCCGGCCTTGGGGTCAAACATTATTCCGGCTAGCTTGCCTTTTGGGTCATAGGACATTGGGCGTTCGTCTGCGTTTAGCACCTTGTGAGTGCGGGCGTCGCGGAACTCAATCAGCAAGGGTGAGCGAGTGATGGCAACTTCGAGTTCATCAGTGGTGATCGTGATCAGGTTGGATGTTTCATTAACGTTCCAACGTGGCGTTTCCCAGTTTTCTTTTGCGATGGCCCATGAGTGATCTTTTTGAGGAATGGGTGCAGTAAAAGCTGCTCTGACGCGGATCAGATCGGGAGCGAGGATAGTTAGCCGGACTTGCGAGTTGTCCTGGCAATGCAGGGTGACTGTTTTTTCTGTTTTCTCAAAACGTACAACCGGGCCAATAGTTTCGAGGGTAGTGATGTCCTGCGCCAACGCGCCCCCAGCAGTAACAAACACTACGAACAAAATCTTGTAAATCCTGAAAATCATGCAATCCTGTCTAATAGTGCCAAGCGTGCGGCGCCGAGTAGGCCCGCGTCATCGCCACACTTCGCGCGCTCAATCTTAACGCGTGCGGCAAGCAAAGGAAATGCACGCTCCTCGACCTGTTGATGCATGTGCTTCTCAAACAAATCCCAACCATTCACTACGCCGCCACCAATCACGATCATTTCCGGATTGAGAATATTAATCAAATTCGCAAGCCCAATCCCCAAATAGACACCCATGCGCCGGAAGATCTCGAGTGCCAGCTCGTCCTCTTGTTGTCCAGCTTCAAAGATTATCTCGGCGGTCAGATCCTCATTTCCCTGCAACATCGAATCGGGATATCGCGGGCTCGCCTCGCGCGTCATCCGCACAATCGCCGTCGCCGAAGCAAATACTTCAAGACACCCACGACTGCCGCACGTACACGCAACGCCTCCGAAAGGATCGACACACATGTGTCCGACTTCCGCGGCAGCGCCATCCACTCCACGCCACAACTTTCCGTCGAGGATGATTCCACCTCCGACGCCGGTGCCAAGCGTTACGCAGATGATCGTGTTGCACCCAACCGCTGCACCTTGCCACATCTCGCCCACTGCGGCCGCGTTAGCATCATTCTCGAGGATCGCCGTGAGATGGAGTTGTTCGGTCAAAGCCGCCGCAAGCCGGAAGCCATCGAGACACGGAAGGTTTGGCGCCTTCACTACTGCGCCTGCTTCAACATTCACTGTACCCGGCACGACCAACGATACGGCGGATAATTGATCGACACCGCCGCATTCGTGAACCGCCGCAACGATTGCATCAACGATTCCGTTTGCGTCCTTCACCTGCGGCGTGTTCTGCTTAAAACGAAATTGAATTTTTCCTTTTTGATCGATCGTCGCCGCGCGCAGGTGCGTGCCGCCAAGATCGGCGGCGAAGATCAGACCTGGTTTATCTCTGGCATTCATCTCGTCAGCAGCAAATCTCCAAGCTTATCGTTCGCCCTTGCGCGAGAATTTCCGTAACGCTCCACCACGATCCTCGGTGTCTCCACGTTTCGTCCTCTCTCAATACTCATGGCCAGCCGAATGAATTGGGCCATGGACCACGCCAACGGTGTGGCGGATCCTGTTCCAGTTCCAACATGAAACCCTGGAATGTTGCGATCCCAGACCTGCTCCGGAATCATCAACCCGTCATTCGCGAATCCCGCCAGCGTATCCAATCGTTTCCGCGCACTCTGAACATCGTCCGCTGCCAGGTCATATTCGCCACGTTCGCCCGTCAGCAACGTCCACAGACGTCCCACACCGTTGCGGCCGTCATAGTTACCGCCACCAGGCGTCTCACCATAAGCGTCGTGATTGTACCTGTACCACGCGTCGCCAACAGGCGTTTCAACTTTTATTAATTGGTCGATAAGCTTTAGCGATTCGACAAGCAGGCGGTCGCGCGGCGCTTTGACACCGAGACGAACTAACTCGAGAAATCCCGCGTCGAGAATCTTGCGTTCGTCCACGACGCGACTGCTGCTGTTGATCTCGACTTTGGCGCCGTCGTTTGGATCCTCATTTTCTGTGATTCGCAAGTAGTAGCCTGCGTCGTGCTCACTCCTCGTCACGGTCCAACGTTCAACATTTCGCGCCCAGTTATCGGCAGTTTCAAGATAGTTCTTCCCGACCGAATCTCCATTAATTCGAGCTATTTCCGCAGCGCAGACGAGTCCAGCGATCTCCGCCGCGATGGTCGCCGGAGAATAGCCGGGCTTCTCCTCCCAGCGATCCGGATC
>JBKPJS010000259.1:0-3507 GCA_046730815.1 Acidobacteriota bacterium | reverse complement strand
GGATCATTTCCACTGGCGCCAATCTCTACCACGACACGCATTTCGGAATCGGCCTCGCGATGCACCAGGGAAACGCGCAAACATCGGACGTCGTGCTGCGCGAAGAAGAGGTGGTCCGGATCTACGACATCTTTTTCGACTACTCAGTGCTGCTCGATACCGATGCATTCTTTCGCAAAATAATCGAAGGCCCGGAGTTTCAGCGTTCGATGTCCACTGCTGAGTTTCACTATCTGTGTGGACGCTATGTTCATGAGCGCGAACAGAAGCTCGGTATCAAGGAGAAGTCGCTGCTTGCAGTGGCTTACGAGTATGCCGTGCCGGTTTACACGTCTTCGCCCGGTGATTCATCGATCGGCATGAACGTGGCCGCGAAAGCCATTCAGGGAAATAAACTCGCATTCGATCCTTCACTCGACGTGAACGAAACAGCAGCGATAGTGCTCGCAGCAAAGCGTGGTGAAGTAAACGGCAAGAAGCAGAAGGGTCGTTCAGCAGTTTTCATTCTTGGCGGCGGCTCGCCGAAAAACTTTCTGCTGCAAACAGAACCGCAGATACAGGAAGTGCTCGGAATCGATGAACGCGGGCACGACTATTTTCTGCAAGTGACGGATGCACGTCCCGATACGGGCGGACTTTCCGGTGCGACTCCGGGCGAAGCAGTGTCGTGGGGTAAGGTCGATCCCGATCGCTTACCCGACGCAGTTGTTTGTTATGTTGATTCTACGGTGGCGCTTCCGCTCATTACGGCTTATGCTCTTACACGGCACGAACCTCGTGAGCCGAAGCGTCTTTATGAAAAGCGTGAACAGTTCATGAGTCTGCTGCTGGCCGAGTACAAGAAATCCAAACGACGATAAGCTGATTGGAGAGAACTCTCGATCATGGGTGAAACAGTCACGACGCTTAAGCCTCGAAGCTACTACAATTGCGTTGAGTGCCCCGCTTTCTGTTGTTCGGTCTATGAACGCGTTCAAGTGACGCCGCGCGACATACGTCGCCTGGCGAAGCACTTCGGCGTCACTGAGGAAGTGGCGACCGTCCGTTACACAAAGATGTATGCGGGGGAGCGAGTGCTGCGACGGAAGCGCGATCATCTGTTTGGACAGGCTTGCCAGTTTATCAATCCCGAAACGCGTGGCTGCGGCATTTACAACGCAAGGCCGGCGGTGTGCAGAGAGTTTCCGACCACGAGGCGCTGCGCATACTGGGACCTGTTTCAATTCGAAAAGGAGCAGCAGGACGATCCGGATACGCTGCCGTTGGTGAAGATTACTTTTAGAAATGGGAAGTGAGCCGTGGAAGATTTTTTAGCAAGACTGATAGGCAGGAAGATCGATATCTACTGCGGTGGCGCATCGAGCTTGCGCGGTGATGTACTCAAAGTGGAAATGGGTGTGCTACATCTGCGTGACGATGACGGAAAGAGTTGCTACGTCGCAGTGGATAAGATTGTGGTGGTTTGGGAAGCGCGGGACGACGAGCATCGCGCCGGGTTCGTGCCACCACCAAATACACGTTAGCCGCAGATGAACGCAGAAAAACGCAGATCAGAAACAGCTTTCTGATCCGCGTTTTTCTGCGTTCATCTGCGGCTTAATCAGTCACTTGCACTGGCAGCGGCACGCGGCGAAAACCGTCGATGCGCTTCAGCCAATACTCACTAAATTCCGAATAGATAACTCCGTGCCGTCGTGAAGCGTGATAGAAGCCGTGCTCGTCGGCGACCACACCGACGTGTGTCAGGCCACTGAAGAACACCAGCGTTCCCAACTTGAATTGCTCTTCAACCGGAGGCGCCTGGAACCGGGCAAATAAGTTGCGCGCGCTGGCCCTTTCGAAGTTGATTCCGGTAGCTTGAAAAATGCTCCACACGAATCCCGAACAATCAAATCTATCTGGTCCAGTCGCTCCCCAGCGATAACGCGATCCAAGGCGCTGATCGATCGCGGTGAGAAGCAGTGGTTCAAACTTAATGAACCCGGAGCTCGACGAAGTAGTTGAAGGCGCAACATCAATTGTCGGCTTCGGCTTTGATTCCCAAACAGGCTTCGACTCTGTAACCGGAGTTAAAAGAGCAAGCTCATCAGGTGAGCACGATACCTGGGTTGGATCGTCGTTGACGCTTATGGCTCGTGGATGAGTTTGGGTAAATGCTGAAGTGGACCAGAGCGCGAGGACCAAAAATGCAATAGTTACACGAGGGAACAGTTTTCGTAGCTCCATAAACAGGGAAGTACCTTCTCTCAGTTAATTTCGACTTGTTGGTATTTCTAACGTGAGGAGGGCACCGCAAAAGACCTTTGCATCTTAGCGGCTGAAAAAGCGTGCTTCAACAGGCAATGTGACTGTTTCGTGACCAAACAGGAGCCGCCGAACTAAAAGAGGTCACGAATTCTTTGCGAGATCGGGATTTGCGGTCAATCTGAAATATAAGTTAAGCGTAAAAAGCAGAGTAAGAGCTAGCGTCATGGGCCAAGAACCTCCAGACAACTTAAGAATAATTCGACTGTATGAGTGAATTAAACGTGCAATATAGACAGGATTACAGGATTAGCATGGTTTACAAGAAGGAATTCTGAAATTCTGCAATCCTGTCTAACGTCCCGCGTAGTTCAACCCGACCGTAATGATCTTCTGAAGCAACTGGTCGTAAGGTATGCCTGAGTGCTCAGCCGAGTCAGCGAAATCCTCCCGGTGGGCAATCTGCGGATTCGGATTCGCTTCCAACAAATAAAACTGGCCTTCTTCAGTCATCCGGTAATCCAAACGCGCATAACCGCTCAGAAAAAGATAGCGATAGATGCGCTTTGACAAACGCTCGAGCGTCTTGTGCTGTTCGGGTGTCAAATCCGCCGCTCTGGTAGCAACGCCAACCCGCTCCTGGTACGCCGGGTCCCACTTCACTTTCAACGTAGCGATGTTCTCCGCGCCTTCCGGTAACTTTTTCATCACAAGTTCCCACGGCGTGTAAGTTTGAATATTTTGATTGCCAATGACACCAACATAAATCTCCCGGCCCTTGATGTACTGCTCAACTATCGCAGCCGTCTTGTTGTGATGGTGGATAAACTCCACGCGCTGCGTCAGCTTTTCGTCGTCATGCACGATTGAAGCTTGCGCAATTCCAACCGATCCTTCCTCGCTGATTGACTTAACCAGCAATGGAAACTTCAAGCGCTTCGGCCGGCGCACTTTTCGATTTATCGGAAACACCGCGAAATTTGGCACCAGCAGGCGGTGATACGAAAGAATCATCTTTGTCAAGGCTTTGTCATGAGCCAACGTCATCCCGCGCGGATTGCAACCGGTGTAAGCCTGCTTCATCAGTTCCAGATAACTGACGACGTGCTGATCGTAAAGTGGATAGCCGTGAAACTCTTCTAGCAGGTTGAAAGCGATGTGGGGCTTGTGCTCCATCAGCGCATTGCCGATCACGTTGAGCTGATTGTAGAGACCGATCGGATAGACCTCGTGGCCCATCTTCTTCAACGTCGAGGTCACGTC
>JBKPJS010000258.1:0-1998 GCA_046730815.1 Acidobacteriota bacterium | reverse complement strand
ACGGAAAACTTCCGGCTGATATAGCGAGAGCGTCGAAGCTTTGACTGGTCGACCACACGTCGCGGAAGTTCGCTTCGGCGACAGCCATCAGATTCCCCTTGGCGCCGACTTCGCGCAGCAGCACCAATCGCTCACTCTCGGGATACGGCAGCGAGCGCAGCAGGAGTGCATCGACGATGGAGAAGATTGCGGTTGTCGAACCGATGCCTAGACCGAGCACTAGCAAAACGATCGCGGTAAAGCCGGGTCGTCTTAAAAGGTTCCTGAGACCGTGCCGGAGATCTTTCATATCGTTTCTCTATCCACAGATTTCACAGATTCCGTTCTGTGTAATCTGTGGGTGGTTTTCTATTCGTATCGAAGTGCGGTCAACGGATCGACTCTCGTCGCGCGCCGCGCCGGAACCAAACATGCGACTAATGCGACGGCGCCAAGCAGAATCGTAATCACCGCGAACGTCCACGGATCGCGCGGCTGCACGCCAAACAACATGCTGGTCAAACTCTCCAGATACTTCGTCAGCACGTAAGCAGCGCCCAGTCCGATCGCGATTCCGATCAACGTCAGAATCATTCCCTGTCGCACGACCATCAGCAAAACACTGCGACGATCGGCGCCGAGTGCCATCCGAATGCCAATCTCGTGCGTGCGCTGCGAAACCGCGTACGCCATGACGCCATACAAACCGATTGCCGCGAGCTGTTGCGCGATCAATCCAAACAGCGTCAGCAGCTTCGCGAACATCCGTTCCAGTGCGAGCGTCTCGTCAGCTTGTTCAATCTGTGTCCGGATGTTGCTCAGCGGCAGGTTACTATCGACTTCGCGCATAGCCTGGCGGATGGCCGCGACAAAAGTCTTCGGGTCGCCCGCCGTGCGCACTTCAAATGTCGCGCTATTCGTGGGCCTCTGTCGCCACGATTGGTAAACGGTGGGTTGGATCTCATCGCGCTGGCTGGTGTACTTCGCATCTTGTGCGAGACCAACAATCTCAATCTCACCTGGTTTGTTTTGTTCGAAGCCAAATCGCTTACCGATCGGGTTCTCGTTTGGAAAGTGCGCTTTCGCGAAGGCTTGATTCACTACCGCGACGAGAGGCGCACGTGCATCGTCTTGTTCAGTCAGGCTTCGCCCCATCAGTAGCGGGATTTCCATCGTGCTGAGAAAGTTTTCCCGCACAATGTGGAGCTTGGCATCGGAGTCCAATGGCTTACCGTCTGGTCCAAGGACGTTCGGAATAAAAACTGAACTAGTGGTTGCTCCCCAGGCCAGCAGTGCGTGTCGCGAGAATGTTACCGATTGCACGCCCGGCACCGCTTCCAGCCGATTAAATGTCTGTTGATAAAGAGTGGCGAGCTTATCTTCTTTGTAACCGATTAGGCTTGGATCGACGTCAAAGAGGAGCAGGTTGTTTGCATTGAATCCCGTTTCGACATGCTGGAGATTTCCCAGCGTGCGAATCAGCAGACCCGCGCCAATCAGCAGCAACACCGATAGCGACACCTGGACCACGACGAGAGACTTGCTGAGCCAGGAACGGCCGGCTGCGCTCGAGCTGCGCCCGGTGTCCTTGAGCGCCGGCGTCAGATCGAGATTAGTGGCGCGCATCGCGGGGAGGATTCCAAAGATCACACCGGTCAGAAATGAAAGACCAAGAGTGAAGCCAAGCACGCGGAGATCGAGTTGCGGATTGAGTGCACTCATTTCTCGCCCGCCCCATTCGGTGACGAGCAGGAGTCCATCCTTGATCCAGAGTGCGAAGAGAATTCCGAGCGCGCCACCGACAGTTGCGAGCAAAATGCTTTCAGTCAGCAGCTGGCGAACCAGGCGCCATCGACTTGCACCCAAAGCGAGTCGCACCGCGATCTCCTTCTTTCGCGAAGACGCGCGCACGAGCAGCAGGTTTGCAACGTTTGCGCAGGCGATCAGCAGCACCACGCCCACAACCCAAACCAGCAAACGCAGGGGCTTCGCGAAACTTCTGCGCGCGTTCATCTCACC
>JBKPJS010000257.1:0-8841 GCA_046730815.1 Acidobacteriota bacterium | reverse complement strand
CGTTCATCCGCGGCTAAAGTGGTTTGGCGCGGCAGCCGACTGCTGCATCCAAACTGGCAAAACCTTCACGTGCAAGAATCTTCGCGAGGCCTTCGTTAATCTGTTGAGCAATCTTCGGTCCCTGGTAGATGAAGCCAGTGTACAACTGCACGAGACTGGCGCCGGCGGAGATCTTTTCCCATGCATCATCCGCGTTGAATATCCCGCCGACGCCGATTAGCGGAATTCGACCGCGCGTTAATTGATATAGCTCAGCAATCATCTGTGTGGATCTGTTTCTCAGAGGCTTACCACTGAGCCCGCCTTCACCAAACGCGGCAACGCGCCCCGCATCGGTCTGCAAGTTATCGCGGCTTACAGTTGTATTTGTCGCGATAATCCCGTCGATCTGCAAGCGTTCAATAACGTCGACGATCATTTCAAGATCTGGACGTTCGAGATCAGGAGAGAGCTTGACGAGTAGTGGCACTTGTTTCTGCAACTCTCGCCTGCGCGCTTGAAGCGCTGAGAGCAGGGAAGCGAGCTGTTCCGACTGCTGCAACTCGCGCAATTGCGGCGTGTTTGGTGAACTGACGTTGACGGCGATGTAATCCGCAACGTTACAAACCAGCTCGAAGCTCGCGAGGTAATCCTCCGGCGCCTCTTCGAGCGGCGTGATCTTGCTCTTGCCGATGCTGACTCCCAGCACGCAATCAGGTCGATGCTGCGCGACTCTGCGCGCGAAGACGGCAGCGCCATCGTTATTAAATCCTGCTCGATTAATCAGCGCCTGATCTTCAGCTAAACGAAACAGTCGCGGGCGCGCATTCCCCGGCTGCGGATGATAGGTAACCGTTCCTGCTTCGATGAAACCAAATCCGAGCGCCGCGAGAGGTTGTAACGCGATCCCGTTCTTATCGAAACCGGCCGCCAAGCCCACCGGATTAGGAAATGACAAGCCAAACCGCGTGATCGGATTATGGAAGCGCCGCGTGATTAACCTCGGCGGTATTAAAGAGAGAGAATGTAACGCTAATTCGTGAGCGGTTTCAGGCGGCAGTCTGAACAGAATCGGTCGGACCAATGAGCGATACACCATTCAGGGAGACAAGATTACACGATTTCTTGTAAATCCTGTACAGCCTTTGTTAGTATCCGCGCACATGGATTTCATCGAGAAGGCTCGCATCATGGATGGCCCGCGCATCAATCGCGCGTTGGCACGCCTTTCGTCCGAAATCGTCGAGGAAAATCATGGCGCAGACGACCTTTTTCTCGTCGGCATCAGGCGTCGTGGTGTTCCGTTGGCCGAGCGCATGGCGGCAAAGATTGCGGATCTCGAAGGCTATCGACCGCCCGTCGGCGTACTCGACATCACGCTCTATCGCGATGACCTTTCAACTGTCGGTGCGAAGCCCGTCGTCAATCGCACCGATCTTCCCGGCGACATCGAAAACCGCAACATCGTCCTGATCGACGACGTGCTTTACACCGGCCGCACGATCCGTGCAGCGCTCGATCAATTGATTGACTTTGGACGTCCGCGACGAGTGCAGTTAGCTGTGCTTATCGATCGCGGCAAAGAACATCGCGAGCTGCCCATTCAAGCTGATTACATCGGCAAACTCGTGCCGACAAAGAAGAGCGAGATTATAAAAGTCATGCTCCAGGAGTTTGATGAGGAAGAAGGAGTGGTAATCGTCGAGCGACCGTCAGAGACGGCGTAACGAAGCGGCCATCGGGCCGCTTTTTTTATATCCGATTAATCTATGCAACCAACGTTCAATCGTCGCCACCTCCTCGGCATTCGCGAGCTCAATGCCGGAGAGATTACTCACCTGCTCGACACTGCTGAGACTTTTCGCGAAGTCTCCAAACGCCAAATCAAAAAGGTGCCCGCGCTGCGTGGACGCACCGTTATCAACCTCTTCTTTGAACCCTCGACGCGGACAAGAACGTCCTTCGAGATCGCTGCGAAGCGTTTGTCCGCCGACGCGGTTAACGTCAGCGTCTCCAGTTCCAGCGTCACGAAAGGCGAAACGCTGCTCGATACAGCGCGAAACCTGGAAGCTATGGCGCCTGATTGCATTGTCATTCGTCACTCGATGGCCGGCGCCCCACAACATCTCGCACGCATGACCAATGCCCCGATAGTAAACGCGGGCGACGGTGCGCACGAGCATCCAACCCAGGCCCTGCTCGACGCCCTCACGATTCGTGAATACAAAGGCCGCATCGAGGGTTTGAAAGTCGCAATCGTCGGCGACATTCTGCACTCGCGCGTCGCACGTTCGAATATCTACCTGCTGACAAAACTCGGCGCAACCGTGAGTGTGGGTGGTCCAGGAACACTCGTACCGGAGGATTTTGCGGAGCTGGTTGAAAGTGGACTGCAGATTGAAAGACATTTCGAAGACGCAATCGACGGCGCAGACGTGGTGATGATCTTGCGAATCCAACGTGAGCGTCAGGACGCTGCTTTCTTTCCCTCGATGCGCGAATACGCAGTTCACTATGGTTTACAACCGCGACACCTCGAGCGCGCGGCGCCCGACGCGATCGTCATGCATCCTGGCCCGATGAATCGCGGCGTCGAAATTTCGTCGGAGATTGCCGACGGCAGCCGTTCGTTGATTCTCGATCAAGTCACGAACGGTGTAGCTGTGCGCATGGCGGTCCTTTATCTGCTCGCTGGTGGTCCAGGTGAGAGGTCGACTGAGAAAAGTACTCCATCAAGAAAACAAAAACGAGAACGCAAATGAAGCTGCTGATTGCAAACGGTTACGTGATCGATCCGGCGCAGCAAGTTAATACCGGCGGCCGAAGTTTATTGATTGAAGACGGGCGCGTCGTAGGTCTGCTCGATCGCGGCGAGGCGGTGTCCGAAGAGACGCACGTCCTTGACGCTACCGGCTTGATAGTCGCTCCCGGCTTCATCGATCTACACACGCATTTGCGCGAACCGGGTCAGGAGTACAAGGAGACAGTGGCCACTGGTGCTTCGGCCGCAGTCGCCGGCGGGTGGACCAGCATCTGCGCGATGCCCAACACCGATCCGGTAAACGACAATCCGGCAGTGACACGTTTCATCATCGAACAAGGTCAGGCAGCCAAACTCGCAAACGTGTTTCCCATTGGCGCGGTTACGAAAGGAAGCCACGGCAAAGAGCTCGCCGAAATGGGCGAGATGAAGAATGCGGGCATCGTTGCTGTTTCAGACGATGGGCGTCCGGTTCCCACGTCCGCGATGATGCGGCGAGCGATGGAATACGCGCGCGGCTTTGATTTGACAGTTGTCGATCATTGCCAGGACCAGTCGTTGAGCGCAGGCGGCGTGATGCACGAGGGACGATGGTCGCTGATTCTGGGTTTACGCGGAATTCCTGCGGCCGCGGAGGAAGTTGACGCTGTTCGCGATTGTGTGCTGGCCAAATTGACTCGAGCCAAGGTTCACATCGCGCACGTCTCAACTCGCGGAGCGCTGGAAGCTGTGAGGCGTGCGAAGAACGAGGGTCTGCCTGTGACGTGCGAAGTAACGCCACATCACTGGACACTAACCGATGAAGCAGTTTCCGAATACGACACGAACACAAAGATGAGTCCGCCGTTGCGAAGCAGGGAACACGTCGACGCTGTTGTCGAGGCATTGAAGGACGGAACGATCGATGCGATCGCAACGGATCACGCGCCACATCACCTCGACGAAAAGGCGCTCGAGTTTGATCAAGCGCCGTTTGGAATCACCGGGCTTGAAACTGCGATCGGATTGGCGTTTGACCTGGTACATGCCGGAGTAATCGACCTCGAACGTGTAGTGCAGATGTGTTCGACGAATCCGGCGCGGATCTTCGGGCTCGCCGACCGCGGATCGCTCAAGCCGAATGCGCATGCGGACGTGACCATTCTGGATCCGCAACTGGAATGGGTGTTTGATGTAAATCGATCGAAGTCGAAGAGCCGAAACACTCCGTTTCACGGGCGTTCGATGTATGGAGCGGCGGTGGCGACGATCGTAGACGGGCGGTTGGTATATCTCCATCCCGATTACACTCGAATCAACGAACCAAAGCAGCGCCACGCCTCCGTTTGATCCAAAAAAGATCGAACGACGAAGGCACAAATGAGAAAGAATTCTTTGTGTCTTTCGTGTCTTTGGGGTTAAAGTTTCATCTCGTGTAGCAAAAACATTGCGTATCCGGAAAGACCGCCCTAAAATGCTACGGTCTTTTTCGCCAAACAACTCTTTCTAGAAGTTCACAACAATCGGTAGTTCTTTCGTTCGGACTCCACAGAACCCCGGGAGGTCACGATGAAGAGTAAGCTTTGCAGCCTTACCTGTATCGCCGTCATTTTTCTGCTTGCCCCTGTTTGTATAGCCGACAAAACCGCCAACAGGATGCTCAAGCAACAGGAGCGCTATACATTGTCGCTGGAGCTGGAGTTTTCCAAGAAGAATCAGAATCCGCTCGAGCAGGCTATTTCCGTGTTGTTTGATGTCGGCCCCAACGGGTATGCGACAGGGTTTCTGGTAGGCAATGGATTGGTGATGACTGCCTACCACGTAATCTCCGGCAATCTCAGCAGCACCAAGAAAGTGATGCTGGGTTTCAAAGCAAGCGACGAGCTCTCGGTGAAAGTCTTCGTGGATGGGTGTCGCGCCAAGGTCATCAAGGTCGATAAGGAAGCAGACCTGGCGCTGCTCGAGATGTGCCGCAACTCAAAGACTGCAAAAGCTCCGGTATTCCAAACGGCGCCGAGCAAAGACGACAAGTTGTTTCTGATCGCGCGACCGCACGGCGACAAGGTCGTCAGCCATGGCAGTTTTTATGGCAACTACATGCTTGGGAACCAGGAATACTGGTCGGTGAAGATCGACAGTCGTGACGGCTTTTCGGGGAGTCCGGTTTATAACCAGAACGCCGAGGTTGTGGGAGTGTTCAGTGGTTACGACTGGTCACAGAAGCTTGCGTTGATTAGTCCGAGTATTCGCGCGCAGAAGTTACTCGAAGACTACAACTCGACAGCAAAGCCTTAGCACAGGATGGACAAGATTTTTCAGGATTAACAAGATGATTCTTGGAAATCTTGAAAAATCCTGAAATCCTGTTTAATAAACCTTCCGTTTACGCACGCGTTCCTTGGATGCGAGCGTGAAGCGTGGTTCCGCCGCGCCCTTACCGTAAATCATTCCCGTCACGTATTTCCCAACGGTTGGACCATGCTTAAATCCATGCCCTGAGCCGCCGCCCACCAGCCAAACGTTTTCAAACTCTGGATGCCGATCAATCAGAAGATCGCCATTTGATGTGTTTTCATACTGGCAAACGCGCGTTTCGGTAACCGGCGCATTTGCCAGCCGTGGCACTCGTTGCGCCAAATACTCCCGCACGGCGTTCAATCCCGCTGTTGAAACTACTCGTTCACCGCTATCCGGATCGAATTCTGGTCCATGCGCGTCAATCGCAACCTTGAAACCACGACTTTCCAGGTTCGGCATTGCATAAGAGAGATCGTTGAAGTCGATCCAGGTCGGCAAAGCACCAGGCTGGAACATGTCGTCTCCCGGTGGGACGCCGAAAAAGAAGACCTCCTGTCTCGTAACGTGAATCAACTCGCCGAGCAACTCGGGAAACAGCTTGGGCAACCATGGACCACAGGTAAACACAAAACGATCGGCAACAATCTCTTTTCCGGATGCTGTTTGGATCGATTTAAGTTTGCCCTTATCCGCTTGCGGAGGCGCAATCGCGTCCTTGTGGTATTCGACGCCGCCGGCCTGCGCCTGTGCTGCGACTGCCTGCACGGCGCGCCGCGCAAACAAAACGCCCGAGTCCGGTTCGAGAATGCCCCAGGCGATCGCGCCGAGATTGAGTTGTGGAAATCTGCGGACTAGCTCATCGTGATCGAGTCGTTCGCAGTTCGCGTTTATTAGCCGTAACGTCTTCAGTGTTGCTTCGCAATACGGATCGTGCTCGCGAGCGAGCCAAAGAACGCCGGTTCGTTCAAATAGGGGTTGATCAAGCGTCTCAGACAGTTGTTGCCAAGATACGAACGAGCGTTGCGCCGAGCGTGAGTAAATCTCGTCTGGACCATAACCCAGTCGCATAATCCGCGACTCGCCGCCCGAGCTGGCGCGGCTGTTTCCTGGTCCATACGAGTCCAGCAGTAGGACAGCAGCCCCATTTAAGCTAAGCTGATACGCGGTCCAAACACCAAATACGCCCGCACCCACGACTGCAATGTCATAAGACATGCGCGGGATTGTAACTTATAGAGGAGGAAGTGTAGATGCGGACAATTATCGTGGTGACAATTCTCTCAGGGTTGATGTTTCTCACGGCTTGCTCAGATCCGGCAGCCGACAAGACGAAGGCAGTCACTGGTGAAGCAGCACAAGTGGCGTCGCCGCAGAGTGCACAGGGACAGAAGTATCAAATCACGCCGCAGAATTCGAAGATTGACTTTGTAGGTTCGAAAGTCACAGGGACTGAACATGGGTCGTTTGCAAACTTTTCGGGACAGGTCGATTACGCCGGCACTCCGGAAAACAGTCACGTCAATTTCACAATAAACATGGATTCGGTGCAGACAGACTCAGACGGTCTGGCGAAACACTTAAAGACCGCGGATTTCTTTGACGTGGAGAAGTTTCCGCAGGCAACTTTTGTTTCGACGGCGATCAAGGCAGGCGGCGATAAAGGTGCTAGTCACACTGTCACCGGTAATCTGACATTGCACGGTGTGACTAAATCGATAAGCTTCCCGGCGACGATTGCCGTGACTCCCGATGCCGCAAGCGTCGACAGCAGCTTTTCCATCAACCGGAAAGATTTTGGAATTATGTATGCCGGTAAGACTAACGATCTGATTCGCGATGACGTCGTGATGACGTTGCACATTCGCGCAACCAAAGCGAGCTAGAAAAACCAATCCACAGATTTCACAGATTTCTTCTGTGTAATCTGTGGATGGCCTTCAGTCGACTTAACAAAATGCCGGTGAAATACTCTCGACTTTTTGCCGCGCCTTCGGCGTGAGCGACTCGAGGGTGTCGAGCACCTTCTCGTGCGTCATGCCCGTGCCGAGATAAGTCCAGCGGTTCGCCCGCAGTTGCACGGTGCGAAACTCTTCTCTCTCAGTCTCGTTCAACGTGCGGCCGGTGGCCTGCTCGAAGCTGCTGAGATCGAACTCCACTTGCTGCTTGAGTCCGCCGTCGATGAAGCCGCCGATTGCGAGGTACTCGTCCACTCCGCGCAGGCGCTCTTCTTCACTGCGATTCGCACTCAACGCTTCAACCATCAAGGTATCGAGCTTCGCGTGTTGCACTTCTTCGATCCAGTGATGTTTGAGCAAGCTCTTGAACTGCGGATCGAGCTCCTGATCGTCTTTGATGCTGTCAATGTAGTGGCGCTGGACCATCCACTCGATGTGCAGCGTGGTAATCGCGACGCCCAGCGGATCGTGCGCCAGTATCGCGTTCGCGATTGCTTCAGGTGGACCAATCACCGGACACTCTGTTCCAAATCCGTCTTCAAACTCCTGCCGGAAGCGCTTGAAGAGCTGAATGTGTTTGGCTTCTTCGCCTGCAAACTGGAGCAGCGCGCGAATGCGGTAGTCGTCTCCCTGTAAATGTGTACGCGCGTGGTCCAGGACGAACGGTAAAATGAACTCTTCTACGAGGCCGAAGATGCACAGGTAAGCATTGCCTCTAATCTGGTTCAGGATTCGTTTCTCATCCTTCGTCAAAAACGTTAGCGGCTCCGTGTGGGCCAGCGACTCGGGCATAAACGGCTTGCTGAAATCGAGCCGTTTTTCACCGCCGATGATGTCTTCAATGCGCCAGTGAATAACTTCCGAGGCAGCCAAAGCCGATTGATAGGTATATCGGTCAAGCATTTCTTGGAACACCTCCTTCAAGGTTCCTATCCACGTAACGCGCAAAAGAATTGGATAAAGGAACATCAATCTGTGTAATCTGTGAATGTGATCGAAGATTTGTCTCGTTACCATCAGCCGGTTACTGATCTCTTCCCCAGACTCGCGGACTGGGAACGTTACTTTTTGACGGCCGATCAAGTCAGTTTTTACAGAGAACACGGCTACCTCGCGGGAATCAAAATGCTCAACGAGGATCAGCTCGACGTGCTGCGTCGGGAATTAGCAGAGTTGGTCGATCCTTCGCATCCCGGTCACAGCTTGTTCTACGAGTTCAACGCAAACGAATCTGCTGATCCTGACCGGATACTCTTTCATGCGCTCGGCGCGTGGCGCATCACGCCTGGATTGCACGATCTGTTATGGAACCCTGCGTTTGTGGTAGCGGCGGCGCAGTTGCTCGATGGAGCAGTGCGCTTCTGGCACGATCAGATTTTCTACAAGCCGGCGCATCATGGCGGCGTCGTGATCTGGCACCAGGATTACTCCTATTGGACCAGGACGACCCCCGTGGCCCATATCTCATGCTGGATCGGCATGGACGATTCAACTCGCGAGAATGGCTGTCTATATTACGTCGCGGGCAGTCATCGCTGGCCACTTCTGCCACGCGCCAGCTTCGCGAATCACATGGACGCGATTCTCGATTACTTGACACCGGCGCAGCGAGATGAGTTTAAGCCGGTGCCAATCGAGCTGAAGGCAGGCGAGTGCTCGTTTCATCATCCCATGATGGTCCATGGCTCCTATGCGAACGAAACTCCGCACCCGCGACGCGCAGTAGTGATCAATGCATTTCGTGATGGAGTTATTTCTGCATCGGACGCGCCGTTGCTGGAAGGCGTCCCTTCGATTCCGTCCGGGCAAAAGATCAATGGTCAGTTTTTTCCGTTGTTGTTTGATTGTGCCATCGAAACACAATAACGA
>JBKPJS010000256.1:0-1715 GCA_046730815.1 Acidobacteriota bacterium | reverse complement strand
GGGTGGCCCTCTGTGGCCAGCCGTTTCTAGTCTGATTCAACGACGGGTGGCCACGGAGGGCCACCCTACAAGGAACAATTATGAAAACAATTGCAGCGAGCTTGATAATTCTTGCGAGTGCCTTTTACGCAAGCGCCCAGGAGACAACACCGCCGATCGATAATTTGATTGAGAAGCGCATGCCGTTGACGGAAGCGGCTGTCGCTTTCGACGGCAATGGAACACCCGCACTCGAAGCGACCTTGCGAACCACTGCGCTCAACGGCGCTCCCGACGCCCCGGTCACAAACATTCGCATGATCGTCAGGAACAGGAGCGCGATTTCATATGCGTTCGTTTCGGGTACTGTTACTTTTTACGACGCGGCTGGCGTGCGCTGTGGTGAAGGTCTTTTCAAAGCTGATGCATTAGCGGCAGACGAGTCGTTTGAGACTGACACTCCGGGACTTCGCATTCGCTGTGAGGTAACCAGTTGGCGCATCGTCGCGACACACCTGTTGCTGCGCATGCCGCCGAACCAGCCCCTAACTACATTGACCCGAGCGCCTTCGAACCTTGTCATCAGCATTGATGGCGAGGTCCACCCGATTCAATTGGACAAGCCGATGACGATCACGTTGGGCGAGAAGAAGCGGACAATTGTTGTTAGGACGCCGCGATAATAATCCTATAGGACCTGAGCTTGCTTATCTAATTCCGGGGTTCTAGCATTGCTTGAAAGCAAGGGGAGGCATGATGGCAGAAGACAAAAAATGCGCACATGGTGCGTGCGATTGCAGGGCTGAAAGAGATAGCAAATACTGTAGCGAGTATTGCGAGAACGCAGAAGATTCCGGAGTTTCGGAAATAAGCTGCGGTTGCGAGCACGCTGCTTGCCGTTAAGTTAGCTACTCAAACCCGTCAAACTTTCCTCCAAATTTCCCCTGTTAGTAGTTGTGTAAGTTAATATGTAACTCGAAGCGCCACCGGCTGGCGCGTTTTTCGTATTTACGCACATATGCTGTCAGCTCTCATCGAACTTCAACGCCTTAAGCGGCTGGATCGCACCGGTTGGACCCTGCGTGGTCTTCCGAACGGCACCGAATCTGTTGCGGCTCACTCGTTTGGTGTCAGTGTCACAGCGATGCTGCTGGCTGACAAACTCATCGAGCAGGGCATAGCTATTAACGTCGAAAAGGTCTTGCGAATCGCGTTGCTTCACGATTGGGCCGAGGTTCGCGTGGGAGACATGCCGCGCACGGCAACGTCGTATTTCGGATCAGAAGCCAGAAAGCAGGCAGAGACCGCTGCCTTCTCGGATATTGTGAGCGACGTTGATGAAGGCTTGTATACGAGTTTGTACAACGACTACGAGCGTCGTGAGAGTCTCGAGGCACGTCTGGTCAAAGCGGCTGACATACTGGACTTACTGATCCAGGTACTTGCACTCGAACGCGCGGGTGCTCGCGGTCTTGACGAATTCTGGGAGGTTGCTGAAGAGCCCGAATTCAATCTCGACGGCGTTGCGGAACAGATAGTGCACGAACTTCTCCGATCGATCCTGAAGGCGCGCAGTGAATTGCATAAATAATGTTTGATTTACTCTCGGACTTTGTTTTAGCGCTAACGTGGCGCAGCGTACTCATCGGAGTTCTCATTTTTATCGCTACTTTTTCGATCAACCTCGCGATTGTCTCATTCATTCTGGTCAAAATTCCGGCAGACCACTTCAGCAA
>JBKPJS010000255.1:0-1379 GCA_046730815.1 Acidobacteriota bacterium | reverse complement strand
GCATCGCGCCGGAGTTTGGCGCAGTCGTTGGCGCGCTGGTTCGATCCGTCCGCGGCGCGTGCTTCGACGCCAATTACTCCTGCCGCAATGGTTGCGGCGCCGATGGTACCTAGAAATGTACGTCGATTGGGGGTTAAAGATTGCTTCATGAGATTCCTCCACCTTGGCAAGATTGGTCTGCTATTGCCGCACGGAGATCTAAGCAGTGGGTCGGGCGCGTATTCTTATCACATGTGGCAGGTGGAGCGGAAGGAAATTGAGACAGGATTACAGGATTTTCAGGATTTACAGGATCGAATCCTGTAAATCCTGTAATCCTGTCTAAAAGGCAGATTTGGATTAAGGCTTCTTGCCCTTGCCCTTACCACCGCCTGGACTCTTCGCCGGAGGACCCTTCGGCGCACGCTCCTGTTTTTGTTGAGGTTCGTGTTTCTGCTGTGGCTGCGGTTGCGCCCGAACAGGTGCGGCAACAGGTCGAGGCGCAGGTCGCGGAGCTGCAACACGTTCGCCCTGGGCTTGCTGGCGTGCCGGTCTTGCTACTCGTTCAGCCTGCGGTGCCGCAGGCGCCGGGCGTTCTATTCGTTGCTGCTTTCGCTGCTCCTGCTCAACGCGTCGCACGTCGCGTTGCGCCTGCGCGCGTTGTTTTTGCTCAACATGCGGTTGCTGCTGCTGCACTTGAGCCGGCGCTCGCGAACTCTGCTGTGCGACACCTCTGCCTTCCTGTCGCTCGGCCTGTCGCTCGTCTCGCACTTTGAACTTCTGACCTTTAGCACGATCAGAAACTGTCTCGGCGCGCATCGAACGAGCCACATCACTCCGGAAGGGTTGCTCTACAGGCGTCGTGCTCGTGATCACCGTCGAGTCGCGAAGCTTTTTGGCGATTCCCGGAGGAATGTCCTTCTTCCCGCGACCCCACGCTGAATTCACGACTGCATTTCGCAGCGGCGTCAGCAACAACGGATCCAACACCGGATTCACTGACGCGAGCATGTTTCGATCAGCCTTCCTCGCGCGACGCCAATCAGTGCCGCGCGCGAAGTCATCAACACTCACCACCGTCACTGCTCCAGGCACGTTCAAATTCACGCCGCGCTGGTACAGATTGTCACGACTCAAGTAGTAAGGCTGCCACGACTCGTTGTAGTAGCGCGGCACGTAGGTATCGCCTGGACCAAGCGGCACCCAACCAATCTCGTTTTGCCCGAATGGAACAAACGCCACCATGGCCGGTGAATAGACCGGCGACGTGCTTACATTGTCAGGTACCCAGTACCAACGATCTCCAACGAACGCCCAGCGTCCGTAGTGATACGGCGCGTAGCCCCACGGCTCACTCGAGACCCACGTTGGACCATACGGATAGTCGGTGTACCAGTAAC
>JBKPJS010000254.1:0-8098 GCA_046730815.1 Acidobacteriota bacterium | reverse complement strand
CGCCCGGCCGGTGCGTCCGCCTGGACGCGATAAGAATTCCGCACCAACTCCGATGTTCCTCGCGAGGTTTTCTTTCTCAAACGTCCGGAAACAGATTTGATGACCATCACCACCTCAGACCGGGGCCGAGTCCTGATCGTCGACGACGACAGGAAAATACTCGATCTTCTGGTGGACCTCCTCAACCTGGACGGGTACGACGTACGGACTGCGGGCAACGGGGCGGAAGCCATCGATCTCGCCCTTTCATTCCATCCGAACATCGTGGTCAGCGACGTCGTGATGCCGGTCGTCGGCGGCCTCGAGCTTTGCCGTCGTTTGAAACAGGATCCCCGCACTACAGACGTGCCCGTGCTCCTAATCAGCGGTCTCATCACTTCAAATGATGCCGGCATCGAGGGTCTCCAGGCGGGCGCCGACGATTACCTCGATCTTCCGTTCCGCAACGACGAACTGCTGGTAAAGGTAGCGCGACTAGTCGAGCGCCATCGCATTCAAAAACACTATCGGGAACTGTTCGAGAACGCTAACGACATCATCTACACCCACGATCTCCTGGGCAATTTCACTTCGCTCAACAGCAGTGGCGAACGTATCACCGGTTACTCGCGTGAAGAAGCGGCGAAGATGAACGTCGCTGACGTTATTGCGCCCGAGTATCTAAACCTGGCGCGCGAGATGATCGCCCATAAAGCAAGTGAAAACGTTTCGACAGTTTACGAGATCGAGATCATTACGAAGCAGGGACCGCGTGTTCGACTCGAAGTAAGTACGCGTCTCATTCTCAGCGATGGCAAGCCGATCGGTATTCAGGGAATTGGGCGCGACCTGACTGAGCGTAAGCATTCTGAAGAAGCGTTGCGTGAGAGTCAGGCGTTCCTGGCCCAGCAGGCTCAACGCGAGGCCATGACACGTCGCATTTCTCAAGCGATTCGTTGCTCGCTGGATCCTCTCGAGATTTACCAGACAGCAGTAAGAGAGTTGGGTTCGTACCTTAAGGTGGATCGTTGTTCGCTCTTCATGAGAGACGACCGCAGGGAGTATGTCACCAACGTAGCGGAGTATCATGCCGAAGGCGTTGAGCCTGCGGCTTCAGACTTTGCTCTAACCCATTTGCAACCCCTCATCACGGGTTTGGACAAGACCGGCGTCCTGCCATTTTCAGATGCCGCTAATGACCCACGCATCGCGGATGTCTACGAGGGTATTCTCTCGAAAGCGGATGTAAAGTCGATAATGTATGTCGCCGTTACGGTTGGCGGTGATTTTCCTGCGGCGTTTGCCCTTTCGACTACAAGGCAACTAAGACAATGGAGTGAAGCCGACATTGCTCTCTCTAAGGCCGTTGCTGATCAAACGGGAATCGCAATCCGTCAAGCCAAGCTATACCAAAAAGCCGAAACGACATCGATACGTGAAGCGCTGGTAAATCGTCTGACGATGGTGATTCGTGCTTCGCTGAGTTTGCCTGAAGTACTCAGTACCGCGACCCGGGAACTGGGGCTCGCGCTGGCTGCATCAAGAGTTCAACTCTGCTTGTACGACAGCGAGGGTGTTAGTGAACCACTTGAATACCAATATCTCGCACCTGGTGTCACAGCCGTAAAAGGCGGCGTCGTTAATTGTGATGATCCCATCGGCTGTCGACTCTCGCATTCAGGTCAACCACTCATCGTTGATGACGCCATAAACTATGACGACGCTTCACCCGAGTTGCGTGATTACGTGCGAGCCCGCGCGGAGAGGTTCGACATCCGATCGCAGATCAACTATCCGTTGTTCATCAAGGGCCATTTTCGTGGGTCACTTTGCATTTACCAAAACGAGCGCAAACGACTCTGGACCGAAGATGAAGTCACGCTCGTCGAAGCCCTCGCTGAACGACTGTCCATCGGCATTGCGCAAGCGGAATTGTTTGAGATGGTGGCGCGTGGAAAGACTGAATGGGAAACCACTTTCGACGCCATGTCGGACGGTATTTTTATTTTCGATAGTGGTGGCGAATTAAAACGCGTGAATCGAGCGGGCGCGGCGATGGAGGCCCTTCATCCCAAATTATTGCTCGGGCGGCAGTGTTGCGACATATTAAGAACCAGCGAAGAGGACGAAGCATGTGTCGTCGAGAAAGCTCTCGAAACCGGTCGCAGTATTACTATTGAAATCACTCCCAGCCGTCTCAACCGGCCTCTTCTCGTTTCGGTTGAGCCGGTGTTCGATGAAAATGATAAAGCAGTGGCGGTAGTTTGCACGGCCCGTGATCTGTCCGACCTGCGCAAAGTGCAGGCTGTGGCTCGCGAGCATCAATCATTGCTGACAAATATTCTCGAGAGCGCGCGGGAATCTATTTACGCCGTCGATCCTGAAGGCAATTTCAAGTGGTGCAACACGGCTACTTTGAAGGGTCTCGGTTTTCAGCGCAGCAACTTTATTGGCCGGCCTTTGCTGAGCATGGTCCACGAGGGCGACCGCGACCTGGTGCGCGAGAAGCTGGATGCTGCTTTGAGAGGACTGCCGCAAACTTATGAGATGCGTTTCTTCCGTCGTGATGGACAATTGCGGTACGCGCGCGTGGACAACTCACCGCTCGTGGTCGAGGGACGAACAACCGGCGTGTTGGGTATTGCGCGAGACATAACCGAGCAGAAGGAAGAGCGTGAGCGCGCGGCGAGAGCGGATAAGTTGCGCGCTCTTGGTCAACTCGCCTCGGGTGTGGCTCATGACTTCAACAACTCGCTGGCAGCGATCCTTGGACGTGCGCAGTTGCTCCGGCGACAGGTCAACGATCCGGCTTTGGTCCGCAATCTCGACATTATTCAAACGGCCGCAGAAGACGCTGCGGCGACCGTGCGCAGGATTCAAACGTTTGCACGCAAGTCGGCTGTGAAAGAGTTTGATCTGGTTGACGTTGGCGGACTGCTGAATGATGCGGTCGAGATAACCAGAACTCGCTGGGAGAACGAGGCGCGAGTTCGCGGGCTGGAATACGAAGTCAAACTCAACACTGAGCCCGGACACCAAACGTATGGCAGCGCATCTGAACTACGCGAAGTTTTTGTTAACCTGATCGTAAACGCCGTCGACGCGATGCCGAAGGGAGGACGGCTGTTAATAACATGTCGTCGCGTAGACGACCGCTTGCAATTACATTTCAGCGACAACGGAATGGGGATGCCCGAGGACGTACAACAAAAGATATTCGAGCCTTTCTTTTCGACGAAGGGTGCGCATGGCACTGGTCTCGGCCTGTCAGTCAGTTACAGCATCATTGAACGTCACTCGGGTTCGATAAGCGTTATTTCTGAACCGGGGCGAGGCACGAACTTTACGATCGATCTTCCCGCGGTGATTGCTGAGCGGTCATCCGACGATATACCGCAAACCATCGGTGAAGTACCTAGCCTGCGAATTCTTGTTGTAGACGATGAGGAACCGGTGAGGGAAACACTCGCCGAGATGCTGGTAGCTGTTAATCATAAAGTGGAATTGGCGGGTAGTGGACAAGAGGCCGTGCAAAAGATGCGCACGGGTGCCTTTGATTTTGTATTTACCGATCTCGCTATGCCTGAGATGGATGGCTGGGAAACGGCCCGGTTGATCCGAAAGGGTTGGCCCAGTGTGCGAATCGTGCTGGTCACCGGTTATGGTCCAACGACGGCGCCACCGGTCGGTGAGGAAAACCTGGTGGACGCCATCATCGGGAAACCATTCGATTTTGCCCAGGTCGGATCTACCATCAATGCCCTGGCGAGATCCCCTGAATTGCAGAACGTCGCTAGTTGAAATTCATAATTCCGGCACTCGCAGCAAAACCAACTCCAAAACCCACCACTATTGCCGGACCAGACCATTCGTTCTTCTCAGCCAGCATAAAACCCGTCGAAGCACTCGAGAGATTTCCGTAACGTTGCAGGACCTGGTAGGAGCCGTGCACTTTGGCGGAGTCTGGTTGCAAATCGAGCTGGGAACAAACGCCGTCGAGAATTTTCTTGCTCCCAGTGTGAATTAAACAATCATCCACCTCGTTCAGATCCGACACGGGCGAATCCGGATGCTGAAGAACGTTCTTGACCGTGGTTATAGCGTAGTGCGCGCCACGCGACGGAACGTTCGGCTGCATGAAATACTGCGGCCTTCCTTTCAGGAAAGGATGTGAGCTGTTGCTGGTCATCGTGAGCAGGTTCATATCATTCGGCAGGTCGTTGGTCAGGTGAGAGATTGGTCCGAATGCGGGTTTTCCTTCTTCGTTACCTACCAGCAAGGCCACCGCGCCGTCTCCGAAGAGCATTGACTGGATTACGAAGGTGGTATCCAACTTTTGTTGTTCAAATTGATCGGGATCGAGCCGGCGATCCTTCCTTAACTTAATAATTTCACGGTAGCCGCAGTATTCATCGCGCAAGAGCGGAGCAGCGAAAGGAGTGTGTACCTCCGCCATGACAACGATCGCGAGTTGTCCGGGATTTGCGGCCAGGTACCATTGAGCAACTTCGATGGATTTGAGTAGTACTGAACAACCCTGCGCTTGCATGCTGACCGTGCGCAGGGACCGCGAAAGCAATCCGTGCGTCTTTCCCATGATTTCCGACGCCAAACACGGCAACATCTGATCGGGCGTGTTTGTCGCGGCGATTAGTAAACCTATCCGGTTGGGATCGCCGCCCCATTGTTCGAGGCAACGTTTGGTCGCAGCCACGCTGAGATCGGTTGTCGAGCTGGTAGCGATTTTGGGTTTGCCGCAAAGAAAGTCCGGATAGTTTTGGACGGTTGAGTAACGTTGATCTACCCCGAGCCCACTGATGGTGTTGATAAGCTCGGGGGAGAGCTTATGCATGAGACTTCCGACTAGTTCGGTGGTCTTAAAGACATTCTGAGGCACCGAAGTCGCTGCAGATAAGAGGTTAATCATTGTCGTTGCTCCCACGAGAGAGGGTTTGCCGCGTCAGATTCAGTCTACCCGACCGTTCCGACGAAGTTTCTATTTACAACCCCCGTGCCGCAGTTTTCCCTCGAGGTGCTTTTCGCGCTAACTATAATTTTAATTGGGGTTATAGGTTGTGTGGGTCGTTGGAACGGACGCGAGACGCGGCGCCTTCTGCATACCAGGTAGCCACGTCGAGACAGATTCCCCCGGATTTTGGCTGTGAGATCTGCCTCCTCGTGGTACAGCGCTATACACTGCGTATTGAGTAGCCAAAGCCCAAAAGCCCAAAGTCCGAAAGTCAGAAGTCAGAAAGTCAGAAAGTCATGGCTTTGCCTAAATAGTCTGCTTTTAAGCACCGAAGGTGCGAAATATGGTAGCCAGGGGCAAGCGCCGAGTATGCGAGGCGCGTCGCCCCTGGTAGAAAGCGTAACGACTGCGAAGCTCTGAAAGAGCGGAATAAATAATAGCGAGGGTCGGAGATATTTCGCACTTTCAGTGCTCTGTTCAATTAATCCGACTGACCAGGGGCGACGCGCTTCGCTCTGCTCAGCACTGCCCCCTGGCTACCATATTTCGCACCTTCGGTGCTTAAATGCAGACGCCCGGACAATTAGACCGTCCGGCTATCCGCAGATTAACGCAGCGGGAAGCGGCCGATGGTGTCTTCGCCGATGCTGCCGAAGTAGAGTGTGTCGTTGCGCTCGACGACGTTTGCGATCTCGGCGTAGCAGTCGGGGGAGCCGTTCTGAAGATTTTGGATGACACGACCTTGAAGATCGAGACCGAGTACGAATGAGTAGCGCTGTGGGGCGGGCTGGAGAAACTTTGGTAAACGAAAGACCACCTTCCGCATGAATGGATAAGGCAGCATTTTGTCGAATGCTGCAAGGCGGGGAGTCACGAGCGCGAGCCAAAACTTGTCGCGGCCGTTTGAAGAAATGCCATCGGGAAAACCGGGAAGGTTGTCGATGAAAATGTCGTCCTGGCCAATCTTTGGCTCTTTCAGCCACACGCGCCGGACGCGATACATACCCGTTTCCGCCACCAACACAAACGTTTGATCCGGACTCACAGCCACTCCGTTTGCGAAATAAAGGTCGCGCAGGAGCGTTCGTGGTTTTTGGCTTGTTGGATCGAGAGCCAGCAATCGTCCATTGGGTTGGTGCTCGAGCAAGTCGTGAGTGAACTGCGTCATCGGATACTTCCGGGAAGCTTCGGTGAAGTAGATCGTGCCATCAGCACCGACATCGAGATCGTTGAGACAGCCAAACCTGACACCTTCTGCTTCCGTCGCGAGCACTTTTATTTCTCCTGACTTACTCACGGATAGCAATCCCTTGATCGCATCGGCGACCAGCAGATTTCCACCTTGGTCAAAAATCAACCCCAGTGGCCGGCCGCCGGTGTTGGCAAAGACAAGCGGCTGCGTGCCATCTGGTTTAAGGACCATGATCCGCCCATCTTCAAAGCCCGCGTAGATCTTTCCTTCGGCATCGAGCGCGACGTCTTCCGGCTTGTGCCCTTCGCCAAGCGAAAGTTTTTGCACGGTGGAGAGCCGCGTGTTCTTTTCATATTGGCCGGTTGAAGCCGGCGCGACCGGAGGAGTCCAGGCCGCAGGCGTGATCGGCACTGGCGCCAGGAGCAGATAAGCAAGCGTCGCCACTATGATGAGGACAATGAAGAGTGCGAGTTTTTTGAGGATCATTTGAGAGTTGACTATCGCTCGCCGCGCGATTTCTGAACCGCGGTTTGCAAAGCGACCACAAGCTTCCGTATTCCAGCCTGGTCCATCGGCTCGATCAGTCGCAGCGCCTCGTCGAGGATGCGACGCTGATGTTCGGGCCAGTTCGGCAAGCCACTCACAGTTCCCAGCTCACCATCGTAAAGCGCGACTCGCGGCGGACGTACGAATTCCGCAACGTCCTTAAGTACAGCCAGCGTCATCGTGGGAACACCCGCGAGCTCGATCGCCCTGGCCACTAAACCAATTGATTGATGGCATAAAATTGAAGCAGGGATCAGCAACGCAGCCTGCACTTCATAACGTTGAATGCGCTCAATCAGCTTCGGAACGAATTCGTCCACGAATTTTCCGGCGTCAGGAATGAACCCGGAAAAACTCCAGAACACCGGATTCAACTGACCGATAATTCCATTGCTCTCAAATTCGAGCAGTCGTGCGATAGGCAATTGCGCGTTCACATCCTGTTGGACTGCGGCCGGATCATAACCTCGAGCGGCGAACCGGAGATCTGAGTCTTCAACCTCGATCGGGATCTCTCTGAAACTCAAATCGCCGGTAGAAGAACTTGTGTCAAACGCCTCAGTGCCATCGATGTAAGCGCCCGCCGAGGAGATCAGCGCAAGGTTCAACATCGGAAGTGCGCGGCGCGCGGGCGTAAATGGCGCTCGCCGGTTCTTTACGTAAGGATAATCTGAAAGGTCGTCGTCACCTTTCGGTTTCCAACTGCCGAAACGCCTTCGCCAATCTTCGATGTCTTCAATAATATCCACCGGCTTCTTCCATTTCGAGAATTCAATTGCGCAAGCTGCGGGCCATCAGGACCATGGCCACAAGTGCGGCAATCATAGCAAGGCCGAGCGCGTTGACCGAATAGCCGTGCAGGTTGCCGAAGGCAATTCGGCGCGGGTCGTCCGCCGGGATTTGATCGATGGGCAACACCATCGCCGCACGCAACGCGCGCATTCGTGCGGCAATCAGCCAATGGCCCACACCCGTCGCCAACGCGATCACACCGAGGCAAATGCACTCCACGATGAAACTTACGCGGCTGAAAGCATTGCGGCGCAGGATTATAGTCACGAGCAAAAGCAGCGCAATCACAAAACCCGCGATGTTAACTACGGAAAGTGAACGCGTCACGATCGAACCAGCAATTTCATTCGCGTTCGGCAAACCAAACGATCGCAACACACCAAACACGGCCGGAGCCACCACCGCACCAAAGAAAAGCGCCGCGCCAAACCAACAAGCAAGCAAGCTTAGTCGAGTGGAGTTCAGGATAGTCCAGCCCCTTCTAATCAAACTCATCAACTGTCGCGAGCAGCCGAATCTTTGGCGGACTGATCTCAGGCATCGGCAACTCTCTCGGATCTGAAGCGGTCAACAACCACGACAACGCGGTATCGAGTTGAGCTTGATAGTCGTCGAGATCT
>JBKPJS010000253.1:0-3829 GCA_046730815.1 Acidobacteriota bacterium | reverse complement strand
GCTCACGGCTATGCTGCTCGACTATCGCAGGAGCAAATACATTGTGCACGCTTTCATAACGTACCTTTTTTATTACGAGGGCGGGTACGGTGGAGGTCTCGCTTATCTGATGCTGCTTTACTTCGTTTGTCTGGGGTTGGCTCGCAACTACTGGCGAACAGTCGTACTGTGGGCGATCATGTTGTGCCTGGTGCTGGCAGGATTTTTTTGGATCTATCAGACCTCGCGTTTCGACATCGTCTATCACGTAAGGTTCTCGATGGATCGTCTTTTACTACAGCAGTGGCCCGCTTTCGTCTTTGTATTCTTCCTTACGACCTGCGCTCCACTGGCTGGCGAAGAAATCCATCCACAGATTACACAGAAATAATCTCTGTAATCTGTGGATGGATTTGTGGTTGCACAGAGAAGAAGTTTAACCGGCTATTCCTGACGAAACTGGAACCTTCGAGGATGAGCGCAAAATATTTGCTGGTAGATTGTTCTGTCCCATCGAGTGCTCATACTGCGTGGCCGCGCGGCTTGGATTGAACGGAATATCCAACTTGGCCCTCACTTCGGCTTCAACCTCGTCCCTCGTGTGAACGAGATCTTCCGCACTCAAAAAATCAGTGAACACGTAAGCACTGTACCCGCCATCCGGGTCGCCTTTGTAGTAGTCCGCGACCTTCGTGTAGTCAACTTCATACGCGTGCAGTCGATCGCCTTGGAAGGTGTAGGTCCAGACGTTCGCGAGTTCCGGGTGAGGTTCGGCGTCGTCATAGTATGGGGTACCTGGATAGGTAGTAATAATAGTAACGTCGAAGTCATCAGGCTTCACTTCCAGGAGCCAGTCACGCGTGTCGGCAACTGTTTCAGGTGACTCACCTGGATGACCGATCGACATAAGCGCTTTGACCTTCAACCCATGTCGACGGGCTATGTCAACACAGCGCGTATTGTCCTCTCGCGATGCCTTCTTGTTGATGTTCCGCAAGATGCGGGGCGAACCTGACTCAAACCCCGTTAGGATCCAACGGAAGCCGGCGCGATGCATCGCCTCCGCCTGCTCGTCATTAAACAACTCCGCCTTAATGAAACCTCGGAGACGAAACTCGACTCCGAGACGCGCTTGCATGTCAGATAACCCGTTCATTAGTTCGACCATGCCACGGTTGACGTTGAGTTCGTCGTCGTAAAGCATGAACGCTTTGATACCGTATTCTGAATAGAGCTGATGGATTTCGGCGAGTACGCTTTCCTGTGATCGCATCCGTATGCGACGCAACGACGGCGACTTCCGACCGCCGCAAAATCCGCAGGAGAAAGGACACCCGAGTTGTGCGATGAGGCTAAGCGCACGCTCGCCATCGATATAGTAGCGATAGCTTTGCACGTCGACGAGATGTCTGGCGGGCATGGGCAGTTCGGCGAGCCGCCGGTTAGTCAGGAACAGTTGAGACTCGGGCCTGTCGGCATCCACGAGTTGTGGTGCTTCTGTCCGCAGTGCTTCGAAGATGGCCTCCTCTCCATCGCCGGCCACCAGAGTGTCAAACGAATTGACGAGAGTGGCATAAGCATGGTGCGCGCGTTTGGGCCTGCCATTCTTTAGCTCCTGCTTGTACGCAGCGTTAACCAGGGTGACGTGAGGACCACCGAGGATCAAACGCGCGGACGGCCGCTCCTGCCGGATCACTTCCGCGATGCTGCAAACCGCCGGCATCTGCGGGGTCGTCCCGGTTAGACAGAATATTGTGGTATCGTGCTGGTCCAGGTAGTCGCGTACGGCATCGGTGTAGTTTTGGATGCCCGACAGATCGAGCATATCCAGCGGGTAGCCGTTTTCCTCGACTACCGCCGCGACCCGGAGGATCCCGAGTGTCATAAATACTCGTTCGTCAAGCAGAAAGACTGAAGGAGGAATCACGAAACAAATGCGCGCTTTGTCCTTACCTGTCACCGTTTGCGAGGTCAATCCAATTCCGCTCATAGGGAGGGCATGCTACACTAAAAACTTCGACGTTGCTAGAAGTTCCTCGTCCAGCAAGTAGTGACAGATAAATCCCAAAGGAGCCTGCAATCCCCTAATGGTTTCAGCAACCGTCCTCGTTCCCGCGTATAACGAAGAACAGACCATCATCACACTGCTGGAGCGCGTCCGGGCGCAACGTATCGACGGGGTAGAACTAGAAGTCCTCGTAATCGACGACGCGTCGCGAGACTCAACCGTTTCAAAGCTTGAAAGCCGTCCGGATCTTTACGATCGCCTAATCAAGCGGACACGAAACGGGGGCAAAGGAGCGGCGGTGCGGGATGGTCTACGAGAAGCCACGGGTGAATACGTGTTGTTTCAGGATGCTGACCTCGAATACGACCCTTGCGATTATGTCCGGCTCTTCGATCCAGTGCTTAAGCATGATGCGGAGGTTGTTCTCGGCAGCAGGCTTGTTGCCTCGCCGGTGACGCGAGTGCATTACTTCTGGCACAAGGTGGGAAACTCGTTCCTGACTCTGCTCTTCAATGTGATGCACAACACGACCTTCACTGATATCTACACGTGTTACGTGCTTTTCCGAAAGGAGCTAATCGACGGGGATAAGCTCGGCACCTCAGGTTGGGAGCAACACGCTGAAATTTTGAGCCGTCTGGCGCGAAGCGCGAAAGCGATTTATGAAGTGCCGATTAGTTATTACGGACGCACTTACGCCGAGGGTAAAAAGATCCGCGCTGTTCACGCGATAGCGGTCGCACGCACTATTGTTTTCGAACGGCTGAAACCGCTCCCGAACGGCCACATCGAACGCAGGGCGAATATGATTGCTCAAGCTCAGGACCAGCCATTGCAAAAGTGAGCACGCCACAAAAAAGCACAAAAAGCACAATGGATTCGAGCAGTGAAACGAATGTCTATGAAGGCAAAGATCTGGAGGCGATGTGCTTTGCCGTAGCTTATCACCGCTGGATTTTGAAGGTATTTGAGCCGTACCTCGGTAACCGTCTCGTTGAAGTCGGTGCTGGAACCGGATCGTTTTCTGAGCTGTTACTGGAACGCGAGCCGGAATCGCTAACGTTGATTGAACCCTCGAGTGCGATGTATGCAATCCTCATCGAAGAAATTCAACGTAGTGGTGCTGCCGGTAACGTCCATTTCTACAATTCGCTTTTTACGGAATCAGCCGAGCAAATAAAAAAGACGCAGACTCCTGACTCAATTCTTTATGTTAACGTGCTCGAGCACATCTCAGATGACGAGGCCGAATTGCGCGCGGTTTGGAGCACTCTGGATTCCGGTGGCCGCGTTTTTATCTTCGTGCCTGCGTTCCAGTGGCTATACGGAGATTTCGACAAGAGCGTCGGGCACTTTCGTCGCTACACAAAAGCGGAACTTGAAAACACAGCTAAGAGGGCGGGATTTAAGATTCTTGAATCGAGGTATTTCGATGTGCTTGGCGTTCTACCATGGTGGTTTCAATATAAGGTCCGACGCAAAACTGTATTAAGCCCGGGCTCCGTCAAGCTCTACGATCGCGTGGGTGTTCCGGTCACTCGGTCCATTGAATCTGTTGGTCGCCCACCGTTCGGAAAGAATTTACTTTTGATTGGCGAGAAGTAGCAGTTTGGTACTCGATAACACCGGCAGGTACAATCCGCGAGTGATGAAATTCAACCCGCTTGACCATCCCATATGTCTCAAGCTACCTGCGCGCGTTGCTCCCTCAACCTGGATTCAACATGTGCCTTTTGCCATGTACCTCATCGACGCTTTGCGACCGCGCAACTTCGTGGAGCTTGGTACGTTTTATGGTGTCTCGTATTGCGCCTTTTGCCAGGCAGTTAAGGAACTAGAGCT
>JBKPJS010000252.1:0-3427 GCA_046730815.1 Acidobacteriota bacterium | reverse complement strand
CCTGACGCATTTACTCCAACGCGAAGGACATCTCGTGCGCGTCGCCGAAAACGGACGTGACGCGATCGCGCAAATGCAGCAGGAAACTCCGGATCTGATCATCTCAGACATCAGAATGCCTGACATGAGCGGCGTCGATCTGTTACGAGCGGCAAAGGAACTGCTTCCGGAAGCCGAAGTAATCATGATGACGGCGTTTGCGAACGTCGATACCGCCCGCGAAGCGTTTCTGCTCGGCGCTTACGACTTCGTTCAGAAACCATTCGATAACGATCTTCTGAAGGAAACAGTCACGCGCGCTCTCGAGAAGATTTCGCTCGTGAAAGAAAAAGAAGCGCTGCTCGAAGAGAACAAAGCGCTGATCCAGGGACAGCGAACACGCGGGAAACTCGGAAACATCATCGGGCGCAGCGCACGGATGCTCGCTCTTTACCAGATGATCGAAACTGTCGCGCAGGTCCAGTCGACGGTTTTGGTCACGGGGGAATCGGGCACGGGAAAGGAGCTTGTTGCCCGCGCGATTCACGATCTGAGCCCGCGCGCCGAGAAGCCTTTCGTGTCGGTAAACTGCGGTGCTTTTACTGAAACGCTGCTCGAGTCGGAGCTGTTTGGTTACGTTAAGGGCTCTTTCACCGGCGCCAGCGCAAATCGAAAAGGTCTTTTCGAAGCCGCAAATAGCGGCACGATCTTCCTGGACGAGATCGGCGAGATGTCGCCTGCAATGCAGGTTAAACTTCTGCGTGTGTTGCAGGAACGAAAGGTGAGGCCCGTTGGCGCAACCGAAGAGACGATCGTCGATACCAGGGTAATTGCGGCGACAAATCGCGACCTTGGGAGCATGGTGTCGGCAGGTACATTTCGCGAAGACCTTTATTATCGTATTTCGGTGATTCCCATCGAGCTGCCACCCTTGCGCGAGCGCGCGGAAGATATTTCCGAGCTTGCGAATCACTTCGTGCAGAAGTTTTGTGAACCCACCGGACGAACATTAACCATCAGCGAGAATGCGATGCGATTGCTCGAGCGCTACTCGTGGCCGGGAAATGTTCGTGAGTTGGAACACACGATTGAACGGGCGGTGGCGCTGGAACGCACCGGCTCGATCGAGCCGGAACGTTTGCCGGAAAAGATCTCCAACTACAATCCCTATCGCGTCGCGGAAGCCATGGAGTTTCCGGAAGATGGGATCAACCTCACCGCACACCTGGACCAATTGGAAAAGACTTACGTCCTTGAAGCCCTGCGTCGCACGGCCGGTAACCAGACGAATGCTGCTGAGCTTCTACGTCTCTCCGTACGTTCACTGCGGCACTTACTCGATAAACACGGCGCGCGTGGTCTAACTGCCCAAATGCGGGATGAGCGTCGTGGTCCAGACACCACTCCCCGCCGCCGCTCCACCGATCAAGGCCCTCGTCGCCGCGCGGAAGACGCCGGCGAATTCGCCGCTGGCGCCGGCGACAGCAACTAGCCAAACCTTAGACAGGATTACAGGATTTGCAAGATTTACAGGATCTCTTGTTAATCATGAAAATTTTGTAATCGTGTCCAAGTGCTTCTTTGCGGCTCCTGCCGCAAAGCGTCATTTGCTTCCTGCCACAAATTGTCAGGCCTTCTGCTGATCCCGTCCGAAACGAGAAATTTCGATAAAAAACGATCTCTTTTCTCATCATTTTCTGAAAATCGCCGGTGGCATACCGGTTGTTTAGGAGACCATCGACACTTCGCGCTTTGCGCGGCTCACAAGCGAACGAAAGCCGGTGGCGCGATAACGAGGAAACCCTAATATCTTTTTAAGGAGCACCAAATTAGCATGACTACCAAACGCCAAGAAGGCTTTTCGTTGATCGAACTTCTCATCGTCGTCGCGATTATCGGCATCATCGCCGCGATCGCTATCCCCAACCTCCTTGCTTCACGCCGTGCCGCTAACGAAGGTTCGGCCCTCGCAACCATGCGCGTCATCTTCAGCTCGGAAGCCACCTACCAGGCAACCACGGGCGCCGGTCAGTACGGCAGTCTTGCTGCTTTGAATACGGCTGGACTCGTTGACGACGTTGTCGCCGCCAGCGGTACCACCGCCAAGAGCGGTTATGCCTTCGTAGCCGCTACAGTCGCCGGAGCCCCAATCCCCGCATTTGATGCGAGCTCCACACCTGCGACTTACGGAGGTATCGCTGCAACCGGTACCCGCAGCTTCTATACGAACGAATCCGGCGTCATGTACTTCAACGCAGCGGCGACCGCCCCGACTGCTGTAGCAGCGACACGCGTGGTCACCGGCACTACCCTCAACAACTAATCTCGCCTCGGCTGGATTACTTCAATTGCGGAGGCGGAAAGTTCGCCTCCGCAATTCTTCTTAAAGAAGTCGGTAAATGTAGATTCACAGCATCTTCAAAGAAGCAAAGAGATGACGACACAACAACGACAATCTGGCTTCTCTCTGATAGAGCTTCTAATCGTGTGCGCGATTATCGGCATCATATCCGCCATCGCTATTCCAAATCTTATCTCCTCACGACGAGCCGCTAACGAAGGCTCAGCCCTGGCAACGATGCGAATTCTCGTCAGTGCGCAAGCGACTTACCAGGCCACCAGCGGCGGCGGCTCATACGGGAGCCTTGCTAATCTGCGCACGGCCGGACTTGTCGATGCGGTTGTCGGCGCCAGTGACACGACCGCGAAGAGTGGCTATTTGTTTACGACAGACAAGGTGACTGGTCCTGACTTTGCAGCTTTCGACGCTTCAGCGGCGCCATCGACGTATAGCGGAGCTATGGCCACCGGGTCGCGCAGTTTCTTTGTAAACGAGGGTGGAGTCATTCAGTATGCGCTAAGCGCAACTGCTCCTACCTGCGCCGCAGACAACACTCGGGCAGTCAGCGGCGGCACTCCCTTAAATTAATATTTTCAAGTAAACTCCAAAACAGCTTTGTGTCTTTCGTGACTTAGTGGTTAATAAACCTTCAGAGCAATAACTCGAGTGGACACGGCCGCCTCAATCACCCAATCCAAAACTCGTACTGCGACCAGGCATGGACGGCTCTGGCGAATAAGAGCAATTGCTCGAAATGCTTTTCGCGAAGCCGTGCGCGATCGCGTGCTTTACAACCTGGTGTTATTCGTTCTCCTGCTCACCGGCGCTTCGATCTTCATCGGCGAATTATCGGGCGGTCAGGAACGAAAAGTGATCGTCGACCTCGGACTGAGCGCGATGTTGCTGTTCGGCGTCTTCATCGCCATCTTCGTGGGCGTCGGACTTGTCTACAAAGAGATTGAGCGGCGAACAATTTACGCGGTCTTTTCGAAGCCAGTTGGGCGCGGCGAGTTTTTGGTGGGAAAGTACCTGGGTCTCTGTCTCACGCTGCTGGTCAATGTTTCGGTGATGGCGATCGGCGTCTCTCTTGCGCTGATGTATGTCAAT
>JBKPJS010000251.1:0-7789 GCA_046730815.1 Acidobacteriota bacterium | reverse complement strand
TGCTTGCACACCTCGGCCTCGCGCGTGCGGCGGCGCTCAGCGGCGACATCGCCGGCGCACGCAAGGCTTATCAGGATTTCTTCGCGCTATGGAAAGACGCCGACCCCGATCTGCCTGTGCTGGTTCAAGCACGGAAGGAATACGAGCAACTGAAATAATTTATCGCCAATTGCCGATTGCCAATTGGGGAAGCAATCGGCAATCGGCAATTGGAAATCGGCAATGTTACACAGCGAAGAATGTTGCTTGTTATGGTATATTGCCGTCCCTGACAGCCCACATTTTAGAAGGATCTAACTCCAATGTCCGGACATTCTAAATGGCATAGTATTAAGCATAAGAAAGGCGCGCTTGACGCCAAGCGCGGCAAGCTATTCACGAAGTTTATTAAAGAGATCACCGTCGCTGCGCGCACGGGCGGCGGCGACCCGGAAGGCAACGCCCGTTTGCGCAAGGCGATTCTCGACGCCAAGGGCGGCAACATGCCGAACGATACGATTGACCGTGCGATCCGTCGCGGCACGGGTGAAGAAGAAGGCGTTAATTACGAGGAGATCACATACGAAGGTTATGGTCCAGGCGGCGTCGCCCTAATGATTCAATCGCTGACCGACAATCGCAACCGAACGGTCGCCGAGATTCGTCATATCTTCTCGAAGAACGGTGGCAACCTCGGTGAGAGTGGCTCAGTGGGTTGGATGTTTGAGAAGAAGGGTTACATCGTTGTCGAAAAAGCAGGACGATCGGAGGAAGAACTTTTTGAACTAGCGATCGAAGCGGGCGCCGACGACCTTCGCGACGACGAAGACAACTTCGAGATCATCACCTCTCCTGAGGCGTTCGAGGGAGTGCAGGCAGCGCTAAAGAAAGCCGGTATCGAACCACAAGTCGCGGAGGTTGAGATGGTGCCGCAAAATTATGTGCGGCTCGAAGGATCAGATGCGCGGCAGATGTTGAAGCTGATGGAGTCGCTGGAAGATCATGACGACGTGCAAAAGGTCTCAGCGAATTTCGATATCAGCGAAGCTGACATGGCGGCTGTTTAGACAGGATTACAGGATTTTCAGGATGGACAAGATAATCCTGCAAATCATGAAAATCCTGTAATCCTGTCTCATTTAAGCCTGAGCTTGCTCGGCCGGCTGACTACTTGATTCCTCGGTTCTCGCTGGCTCACCCATCACAATTCGAACGTTGTGCGTCTTTTCATCGTCGCTTACCGTGATTGCCGTATCCGGTTGCGCGGCCCCATCCAGTTCCACAGCAACCACCCCACGACTGACACCAAGCGGGTTCTCCACTTTGATCCGGTAGACTGCGCGGCCACGCCGGTAGGTGATCTCGAAGTCGCGCCACCAGCGCGGTACACATGGATTCATCTCCAAACGATCGTGCTGGAGTTTGAAACCAAGTATCGACTCGAGCCCGGCGCGATACATCCAACCCGCAGATCCCGTGTACCAGGTCCAACCTCCGCGACCGTTGTGGGGCGGAACTGCATAAACATCACCTACCGCGACGTAAGGTTCGACCTTGTATTTGTGCAAGCCCGCACGCGTGGAAGAGTGATTGATCGGATTTAGCAGCGCAAAGAGTTCGCCCGCGCGCTCGCCATCACCCAGCATCGAATACGCAATCATGGTCCAGATCGCGGCGTGAGTATATTGGCCGCCATTTTCGCGCACGCCCGGAACGTAACCTTTTATATAACCGGGATTGAGACTGCCTTTATCAAACGGCGGCGTGAACAAGATCACGAGCCCGTCGCCGCGCCGGATCAAGTATTCTTCAACGGCCGCCATCGCGCGTCCCATGCGATACGGATCTGACGCACCCGAAATCACCGCCCACGACTGCGCGATCGAGTCGATGCGACACTCCTCGTTGCGCGCGGAGCCGAGTGGTGAACCATCGTCGAAATAAGCGCGCCGGTACCAGTCGCCGTCCCAGGCTTTTTCTTCGAGGGCTTTCTTGACGTTTTCCAGGTATTTTCGATAACGGTTCCCACGCTGTTTCTGCTTTCGTGCGTCAACGTGCGGTGTGAACGCAGCGATCGTCGTGTAAAGAAACCAACCAAGCCAGACGCTTTCGCCTTTGCCGAGGTGTCCGACTCGATTCATGCCGTCGTTCCAATCACCAGTTCCCATCAACGGCAGACCGTGCTTGCCGACTGGCAGGCTGCGATCGATAGCACGCGCGCAGTGTTCGTAGATCGATGCCAACTCTTCGGAGACTTGGGGCTGCGTGTAACTTTCAACTTCGTCTCCCGAAAGCAACGGCTGTTCGATGAAGGGAACCACTTCGTCTAAAACCGAAACGTCGCCCGTGATACTGACGTAGACGCTCGTAACAAAAGGCAGCCAAACAAGATCGTCGGAAATTCTTGTACGCACGCCACGACCGCTCGGTGGATGCCACCAGTGTTGCACGTCGCCTTCCTTGAATTGATGGGCCGCCGCGAGCAGGATTTGCTTTCGCGCGACTTCCGGACTGCTGTAGATCAGCGCCATAACGTCCTGCAACTGATCGCGGAAACCATATGCGCCGCCTGACTGATAAAAAGCGGTGCGCGCCCAGACGCGGCAGGAGAGCGCCTGGTAGAGAAGCCAGCGGTTGAGCATGATGTCCAACGCCGTGTCCGGTGTTCTGACTTCGATCGTGCCGAGCAGCCGGTCCCAATGACCCAGGACTTTTTCAAATGCTGCGTTAACAGGTCCTGACTGGCGGAAGTTTGCGACGAGCGCTTGCGCGGCTGTCTTCGACTCAGCTTCGCCGATTAAGAAGATGACTTCGCGAGCTTCGTTTGGCGCGAGCTCGATAGTTGTTTGTATCGCTGCGCAGGGATCCAACCCCGCCCCATCTCTTCCAGCTAAACCTGTTCGCCGCAGTGCGGCGGGCGAATCCAGCGAACTGTTGCGCCCAATGAACTCCTTGCGATCGCACGTCGCGCTCGAGATACGCTCACTGGTAGCCACGAACGCGATGCGATCCGCAAACTCGTTGTTGAAAGGGTTCTTCGCAAAGATAGTGGAAGCTGCTGCATCGATTTCGGTGATGATGTAAGGCGCTGACGACGATCTCGACACGCCGAGCACCAGCTCGTTGTAATTAGTGATTGTCAGTTTCCGTTTTCTAGCCGTGCGATTACGCAAACGCAGCAGCGATATCTTTACGGGAGCATCGAGCGGAGCAAAGACGAGCAGCTCCTGGGATATGCCGTGACTTGTGTGTTCGAAAACGCTGTAGCCTTGCCCATGGCGGATCATGTAAGGCTCGCGCTCGCGAACCGGTAAAGGTGTCGTGGACCATACCGAGCCGGAATCTTCATCGCGAAGATAGACCACCTCTCCCGGAGGATCGCTGACTGCGTCGTTGGACCAGGGCGTCAGGCGATTCTCACGACTGTTGAGCGACCACGTACAACCACCGCCGGTTTCGGTAATCTGAAACCCAAACTCCACCGCGTTGCCGATCACGTTGCACCAGGGCGCCGGCGTCCACTGTTCAGCACCGAGCAGCGTGACGTATTCGCGCCCGCCCTGGTGAAACCCGCCGAGTCCGTTGAAGAATGAGAGATCGGGTGGAGCAACCGTTGTTTCGGGATATGTTTGCGAAGGCAGCCGCGGCGCAAACGCGGGCGGCAACGGCTCTTCGACTCGTCGTCGTTCAATCTGCGCCTCAAAAGAGCCACGCTCCGCGACAATGACCACTCGAGCCACAGCATGCAGCAGAATGCGATCGGCTTCCGGCATTTGATCAGCCTGCCGCAAATAAACTCCGCCCGGTTTGTCCTGCAATGCTTGCAAGCCACTCGTCCGAACGGTGTTATCCAAGTCCTGCTGCAATAATTGTAGATAACTCGTCGGCGTGTCGTTGAGTATTACGAGATCAATCTTCAGTCCCTTGTAGTGCAGGTACTCATGGCCGCGTACAAGTTTCTTCACTGTCAGCATGTCGTCCGCCTTGTTGATCCGGACGACAACAATCGGAAGATCGCCGCTGATGCCGTACGCCCAAAGGCTCGATTGCGCTTTCGTGTTGAGTGCGAGTACGTGTGGCGTGGGACGCAGTGAGGGATCGGAATAGAGGATGCGCGCGGCGAGACGTTGAAACAAGTGCGCTTCTTCCGAATCGATGTTGAGGTGGCTCATTTCGACTTGTGCTTTGGTCCAGGCCAGACGCAGCTCGCGGTCAAAGATGTTTGGATCGTGATACTTGTCCGCCAGCGCCAGCGCCTGTTCGCGCGAGCGCGCGACGGCGGTGCTGAATGTACAGCTAACGGTTTCGTTAGGTTGAATTCTCACGCGCCTGCGCAAACTGAAAACCGGATCCAGCACGGCGCCCGTTGTATTTGAGAGCGGTCGATCTTCCATCACCGCAATGGGATTGCTTACCGTTCGTCCTCGTCCCAGAAATCTTCCGCGATCAGTTTCATACTGTGTGGCGCCCACCAATTCGCCTTCTGCAACTACCACGTGCACACCCCAAATCGGACGATCCTCGGGCGAGCGCTGGCGGCGATTAGCCAGAATGGCGTTTTCACCGGCGATAAACTCAGTCTCAATGAAGAGGTTGCTGAATGCCTGGTGGGCAGCGTCAGCATTGGGAGTGGCGAGAACAACCTCTGCGTAACTGGTCAACTCAATCTCGCGAATACGCGACGAGTGGTTGGTGAGAGATATCCGCCGTACTTCGGCGTTATCTTCCGCGGAAACAACCACCTCCATGCGCGTTGTGATACCGGAGTCAAGCCTGCGAAAGTCCGCTTTGTCTTCAGAAAAAGCGACGTGATACGACTGTGCGCGCCCGCGCACCGGCTGATGTCCGGCGGACCAGATTGCGCCAGTTCGCACGTCGCGCAGGTAAACAAACGCACCCCAGTTGTCTCTGGTGACGTCTTCGCGCCAGCGTGTTACCGAATTACCTTCACAATTCGAATAACCTGACCCGGCCGTCGTTATCATCACGTTGTAAGTTCCATTCGAAAGCAACTGTGTGCGTGGCGTGCTGAAGTCTGCGCTTTCGTAAACACGTGTAATCATTGCCGGGTTTATTTGGGCTACGCGTCCGGTCAACACCTCTTCCGCACGCGGATGAGCAGCGGGTACTCCAACCGGAATTCTTTCTTGCAGCAGCAGTTCAGTCGCTTGCACTGCCGGATCGGCGTGGAAACGCTTCTCCACCAGGCCTTCCAGCAGAATGTTTGCCAGTGAAACGAGACTCATTCCCTGGTGGTGAGTCATAAAGGCTCGAATGAGGACTGACTTTTGACCTTCCGGCAAACGCTCGGCGGTGTAGTCAACCGACTCGTAGAAGCCGTATGGACCAAGCGCGCCTTCATTCTTCAGCCGGCGCAGGTTATTCATTGCCGATGCCGGATCGACAGTTACGGCCAGCATCGTTGCGTAAGGAGCGACGACCAGATCCTCGATTAATCCACGCTTCAACCCCAGACCGGGGACGCCAAATGGTCCGTATTGATAATTGAGGTGCAGATCGCGCACGTTGTAGGCAGCCTCTGAAATACCCCACGGGACACGGCGTTCGTCGCCGTATTCGATCTGGCGTTCGACCACTGTCCGGTAAGTTTCGGATAACAAAGTCTCGGGATAGTTGCGCATCACCAGCAGCGGCATCAGGTATTCGAACATCGTGCCGGTCCAGGAGATGAGTGCGCGTCCGCCGTCGACCTTCGTGAGTGCTCGGCCCATGCGGAACCAATGTTCCTGAGGGACATCGCCTTTTGCGATCCCGACGAAACTCGCGAGGCGTGCTTCTGAAGCGAGCAGATCGTAATAAGAGTCGTCAGCGCGTGAGGCCGTGACGTTGTAACCGATCGTAAACAGCTTGCGCTCGACATCGAAAAGAAACGACAAATCCATTTCGTCGATGAATTGATCGCAGCGTCGCGCCAGCCGGCTCAGGCGAGACAATATGTCTGACGAAGCGCCGGCTGATTGTTCGAGCGCCTTTGTCAGTTTGGACACTGTTTGAGCGTGAACTTCAGACGCGTGCTCCTGCATGGCAGCAAGCTGGACCAGAGCCTTGTCACAGAGCTGTGGTACTTCAGCGAGTGTGGGGACACTTTGCAGGAGTTCGAGTATCGATGCCCATTCGTTGTCGGAAGCGCCCAGTTCGGTTTCAACTGAGGGAAGCAAGCGACTCCAACTGGTGAGTGCCTCTGCATCTCTGCGGCGGGAATCGACCTGGTGTTGCAGTGCTCCAACCCACCAACGCAATTCCTTAAAACTAACTTCGCCGTGCTCATGAGCCAACGCGTTTACGATGTCTTCAATTTCAGAAGCTCGACGTCTTAGAGAATCAAAGAGCTTGATCCATGCGGACAAACTATCGCCGGGCTCATTCTTCAGCAGTTGGCGACAAGCTGCGATCTCGTCCTGCAACTGCCTCACTGTTACGACTTCAGTGCGCTGTCGAGTGGTGCCCAGACGCGCTGCTTCAACAGTGATGGCATCGACCGTGTCCGTGAATCCTTCGACAACACGATGATCAAACAAGCGGGTTTCGGGAAATTCGACAAAGGCTTGTTTCACCGCGATCAAATGGCCCGCGAGGTTGCCGCTGTCCACAGTGGAAATGTATTGCGGCGTCAGCGGTTCGAGAGTGTTTGTGTTGTACCAGTTGAAGAAGTGACCGTGAAAGCGACCCAACTGCCCCATTGTAGAGAAGGTCAACTCTTCTCGCTCAACTAATTCCAGTGCGCCCACATAACCGAGATCGTTAGCAGCGGAAGTAGCCAACAACAACAAACCGATGTTTGTGGGAGACGTGCGATGCGCGATGACAGGCGCCGGATCCTCCTGAAAATTATCGGGCGGCAACCAGTTGTCTTCGGCGCCTACAAAAGTTTCGAAGAAGCGCCACGTCCGGCGGGCGATGAGACGTGCAAACTTTTTGTCCTCGGCGCTCAATATCCTTCGTTCAAATGGCCGCGGTTTGCTCACCCAAAACGCAATCAACGGCGCGAGGATCCAGATTGTGAAGAGCACACCCATAACAGGCAGTGCCGTGGGTTTTAAACCGAAGGTGAGGCCGAGCGCCGCCATGATCAGCATCAAAGACGGCAGCATGAACCTTACAGATGCCCGAAAAGTGTTTTGCGTGGATTTTTCAGCTTCCGCTGCTGACACCCACTCGAGCAGATTCTTTCGCGAGACTAGTTGCCGGTACAACGAGCGAACGATCGCGTCGCACATGAGCCACGTCTGGTGAGGCAGGAAGACGAAAGAGAGAGCTATCTGAGCAGTGTTGGTCCGAAAGTCGCCCCAAACACTCCAGAAATGGCTGGTCCATGGAATACCACGCGGATGAATCAGCAGACCTGTTGTCACGTGCAAATAAACAGGGAAGGCGATAGTGAAGAAAACGAACAGACACCAGAGCAAAGACGAGCCGGGAAAGAACGCGCAGGAAGCGACCAGCCACACGAACAGCGAAGGAGCCACGAGGCTGCGCCGCAGATTATCGAGAATCTTCCAGCGCGCGATCGTTGGCAGCACGTTGCGAACCTTGCGCCCATCTCCAACGGGTACGGTCGGAAAGAGCCACCGGATAATCTGCCAATCGCCGCGCGTCCAACGATGCGATCGCTTTGCGTAGGCTTCGTAAGACGCGGGATAGTCGTCGAGAAGCTCGATGTCGGTGGTTAGTGCAGCGCGGGCGAACAGGCATTCGAAAAGATCGTGACTCAGTAAAGAGTTCGCGGGTACGCGGTTCTCGAGCGTTGTTTGAAAAGCGTCGACGTCGTACAAGCCCTTGCCGGTAAAGC
>JBKPJS010000250.1:0-4616 GCA_046730815.1 Acidobacteriota bacterium | reverse complement strand
ATCATTCGTGAGTCCGGTTTGACAGTCGATGAATTCAAGGCATTGCTGTAAAAAACAGAAGGAGGCAGACCATGGGAAAGATCAATTGGGGTCGGCTCATTGTAGGCACCTTGATTGCCGCGATCATCATGTTCGTCACTGATGGTTTTATTCACGAGACCATCGCCAAAGCCGATTGGAAGGCAGTCTACGATGGCTTAAGAGCCGCGGAACCTGAGCCGCACGGCGCCAGCATGGTTTACTTTGCATTCTTTGAGCTCGGTCGTGCTTTCACGTCGATGTTGTTCTACGTGACCATGCGCACTCACTTCGGAGCCGGACCAAAGACTGCCGTGCTGGCTGCAATTGCCGGATGGATTGCATTCTCACTCACTGGCCCAGCACAGTTTATTCCGCTCGGGTTCTTTTCAAACGCTCTGTGGCTGAAAGTCGGCGCTATACATCTCGTGACTTCAATAATTGCGACTGTCGCCGGCGCCGCTTTGTACAAAGACGCAACCAGACCGGCTGTAGCTCTATGAACTTTCAGCCAATTTTCTGGGGCGGGCTGATCGCCGGCACTCTCGATATTTGTGCGGCGTTCCTGACCGCGTGGTTACGCGCTGGCGTGGGACCTGTTCGCGTGTTGCACTTCGTCGCGAGTGGACTGATCGGAGCTTCGGCGTTCAACGGTGGCGCTAAAACGGCGATACTTGGTCTCGCGCTTCACTTTCTAATCGCAACCACGGCGACAGTAGTTTTCTATTTGGCCAGCCGCAATTGGATGGCGCTGATTAAACGTCCAATAACTTTTGGCCTGCTCTATGGCGTCGCGGTTTACGCGTTTATGAACTTCATTGTCATACCGCTCTCACGCGTTGCGCAGCGCCCCGCGACCGTTTCAGGTCGCATAATTGGGGTGCTGACTATTATGTTTTGCATTGGCCTTCCGATCGCGCTGATCGTGCGCCGCTTCTCGCGCTAAGGTTACGCTGGCTTTGCACGAAAGTGAATAACGGCGCACGCGTTCCGTCATACCTTAAGAAAATGAATAAAGAGCAACGATGAGTACATCTGCTGATAGAGAAAAGATGCTTTCTGAAATGACGCGAGCTGAGAAGGCTGAGTTGCTCCGGTGGATTGTGCGAGATCTTGGTGATGATTTCCCGGGTATTGAGAGCAAGCCGGACGTCATGGGTGGGGTGCCTTGCATTACACGCACGAGGATACCCGTCTGGTTGCTTGAACAGGCGCGGCGTCTGGGAACAAGTGAAGCGGATCTGCTACGGGACTACCCCACTCTCACCGTGCAGGATTTGGCCAATGCCTGGAATTTTGTTCGATCCCATCGGTCAGAGATAGATGCGCAAATAGAAGCAAACGTGAAAGATGATGATTGATCGTGCCATATGCCGATGAAAATTTTCCTTTACGAGTAGTTGGGGAATTACGGCGGCTTGGTCACGATGTAATCACTGCGTTTGAAGATGGGAAAGCTAATCAATCGATCACTGATCTACTCTTGAGAGCAACTGAACTTCATACAGTTGTCCTAACCCTCAACCGCTTCGACTTCAAACGACTACACCTTCAGATGCCGGACCATGCCGGTATTGTTATCTGTAAAGAAGATCCAGATCGCGTTGGCCAAGCACGACGAATTTCCGAATCGGTCGCCAGCGGAGAGGTTGGAGCTCGATTGATTCGTGTATATCGTCCCGCATGATTCAGTGGGATACTAGTCTTTGATCCGGCGACAACTGCCATTCAGTTGCGCGCCTTCTTCGACGACTAACGCGGGGGACGCGACCTGCCCTTTGACGTTCGCAGTGCGGCCGAGCACCAGTTCCTTGCTGGCGACAATGTCGCCCTCGACTGTTCCGTTTATCTTCGCGACAGCCACCTTGATCACGGCTTTCGTGACCTCGGCGCCAGTGCTAACGATCAGAGTGCCGTTCGGTGAAATAACATTCCCTGAGAAGTGCCCGTCGATCCGCAGCATCGATTTGAAAATTACTTCGCCAGTAAAATTCACCACGTCGCCGACGAAGCCAAGCCAGTTATCTTTGTTGACAGTCGAGCGATGGCCATTGGCGAGTGTTGGCTGGCCGCGTTCGTCTCGGCTCGCAACTGCTTGAGTAGTCATTGGCTGCTGCTCCTCCTTCTATTCGTTTGTTGGGTGAGTTGAAAGCCGCCGGGTGCCGCCGCCGCTGACTTGAATCAGGAAGAATTACCTAACTGATTCGACACTATAACATTCGCAACTCACTCAGGAATGTTACGATTAGATTGCATTCGAATCCATCAGACACTATGACCAGATGAAACTCGATCTTCACACACACTTCTATACCGAAGCATTCTTTCAAACGATTCGAGATCTGCCTTCCGAATTCTCGTTCGGCACGAGCTCCAGCGGGCAGACAATCATCACCTATCGCGGCGCACGTTTCTTCGGCGTCACGCCCGCGATGACCGACGTTTCAAAACGACTCGAAGACATGGATCGCACAGGTATCGACGTCGAGGTTATCTCACTGTCAACGCCAAACGTTTTCTTTACTGATGCACAGCATCAACCTGCTGTCGCCAGGATGATCAACGACTCCTACGCCGAGCTCATCGCCCAACATCCAAAACGGTTCAAAGGTTTTGCCTCAATCCCAATGGACGCGCCCGACGAGGCACTCAACGAACTTCACCGGGCAATTGATACGTTGAAACTGAACGGCGTGATCCTGCTGAGCAACATCGGCGGCAAGCCGCTGACGTCTCCTGAGTATCGACCATTCTTCGAAGAAGCAAACCGGATGAAGCTCTGCATCTTTCTTCATCCGATGTTGCCGGCAAATTCAGACGCGTTTCGCGAATATGTGCTTGGACCAATCATCGGATTTCCGTTTGATACGAGCCTCGCGGTGGCGCGCATGTGTTACGACGGGATGTTTGCAGGGCTGCCGGACATTCGTTGGATCATCGGGCATCTCGGAGGCGCTGTGCCGTACCTGATGGAGCGAATGGATAACGGGTTTCGCGACTTCGCCGATTGTCGCGTAAAGATTGACAAGCTTCCGAGCGTTTATCTGAAGCGGCTCTACTACGACACGGTTTCTTTTAGTCCGCACACGTTGAAGATGGTGCGAGACATGGTAGGAGCGGACCACATGGTGATGGGTAGCGATTACCCACACCTGCTCGGTTCGATCGATCGCGCTGTTAGTTCCATTGCAGAGCTTGATATTGGTGACGGTGAGAAGGAACAGATCTTTTCAGGCACTGCTCTGAGCATTTTGAACAATCCATCCACAGATTACACAGAAGAATCCGTGTAATCTGTGGATGGACTTTTATCTTACGACGAAATCAGCAACCTGAGTCGCACTGGTCCCTGCGACACCATCAGTGACAGTAACTTTCAGATCGTACTTGCCGGGCGCCAGAGTCTTTAGCGCAAGCTGCTCACCAAACGGAATCCTCTCCGCATCTGGTCCAACGCTGTTGAGTTTGCGTTGCGGCGAATTGAGCACTACGCGGCCGTCGCGCAAAACTTGTGTTTGCACAGTGATCTGTGGGTTTCCATTAGCGTCCCGTTTAGCGTTGTAGACAAACACCCAGTAACCGAGTTGTGATGAACGCCAGAACGTGTGGTCGACACTCAGTTGCACGTGAGGACTACCGGCATGCGCCTTGTCTTCCAGCACCTGACCGCCGAGCAGAACACTGCTCAGCGTCAATTGGCTCTTCGCGAGATCCGGAATCACGATCCATTGAATCGCACTCCCGACGCGGCCCGACTTCTCATCGCGTGCGGCGACCCGAAACTGGTAAATCCCCGGGGCGAGGGGCGTGTGGTGATTGTAGAAAACTGCGTCGGAGCCGCCGGTTTTCGGCAGATCGAGGCTCAGTTGATTTTTAAAGCTCGACGCGATTTTGCCTTTATCGTTGAGCACCACGCCGGCGAGTTTGATCGTTGCCTTTCCGTCGCTTCCATAGCTCACGCCGCTGCCGACAAGCTCTATAGACGAAGTCACTACCAGGCCGTTCGTGGGCGTGTTGAGATAAGTAAGTGACAGAAGGGTTGGCAAACCACTGGCAGGATAGAAGTCGGCGAGCGCATCGCGTAATTCCGTCTCGGGGGTCTTTGGCGCTTTGCTCTTGTCAGTTGAAGCAGTTGCCGCCGCTTCCGGCTTTGGACCTTCCACGTATCCGCGCGGCGCGCGCACTGAAAGTTCCGGATGGCCCACAACGCTGATCTTTACATGACGAAACTTCTGGACCTTCTCTTCATCTTTCTCCGGACGCCACGCGATCACATAGTAGTTTGAAGTCTCGTCAAGTACGTTTGTCACCCAGCGATCGAAAAAGTTCGTACTGCGCAGTGCGCGTCCACCGGTATCCGCCGCGATTGCGCTGAGCGCGTCCTGATTAGCCTCGAGTTCTCCCACGGATGCGATGTCGAGCCGTCCACCTCCATCGAAGGGTTTTTGGTTTCCCGGGTCGAGGAACGTGCTGTTGACCAACCCCTTTGCATGAATGGTGTAGACGACTACGCCTGCACGTTGCGCAGCATCGATCACGTGATCGAGTTTGTCCCGCACCGAAGCAGCGCGTGGTCCAGCATCGAGCAGAAAACCATC
>JBKPJS010000249.1:0-2229 GCA_046730815.1 Acidobacteriota bacterium | reverse complement strand
GTCTTCACACTTGAGCACGTCGGGTGGGCCAAATTCGTGATAGACGATCGCTTTCATCAGCGTCCTCCTACGATTGTCAGTAATGATCGATTCTGGAAGCTGTTTCGAGATACGCGGCAGGAGAACGCAAAGTTTCGACGTGGTGTGGACAAACTCTTACAGGATTAGACAGGATTCACATGTCAATCCTGATAATCATGTAATCCGGTCCCTACCGAAGCACTGTGATCTTCGTGACTGGGTGAAGCTCCCATGCAGTTGCGCGCCAGTTTTCTGGGTTGTGAGCGGCAGTGTTCTCGGATTCCTCGGCATGACCAACGTCGAAGTATAACCAGCCTTCGAATTCACACCAGTGGCCCACTAACTGCGCTTGCAAGGTTTTTTCAGACCAATCGATTCCTTGTTGAGTGGCCCAGTCTTGTAGCTTGGGCGTGACCTCAACCACGACCTGCTCGTTCTTAGCGGCATCTTTCCGGTTCGCGATCAGAATGTGAATGTCGCGACGGCAGGGACTAAAACAGTTTGTTGCTTCGGGGCGCGCATGCTCGACGTCGATCACCTGTCCCTGAATTCTGGCGGCATGATCAGTCGACCAGCGATTATGATCGTCACCTGGCCGCAGTAACTCATCGAGCGTAATTCTCGAATCGAAATCACCAGTTTGCGGAAATGCAGTTCTATTCTTTAAGCGATGAAGACTTCGGGCCCGGCCGGTGATGGCAAAGCCAGCGCTCGGACAATTGCGCGCGAGGATGAGCCAAGCAACCAGAACAGCGACAACAACCCCGACGAGCAATAATGTTCGCGTCAATGTCCGCGTCCGGGTCAACATGAACCAATGCTAACGTTGATTGCGCTTCGCTGCGAAAAACGCATCTTTTCAGTAAGAATCGCGCACCTTTCCGCGACGATTCACGCGCATTCTTCTCGTTTAGTAATAGCCACAAAGAAACATTACCTGGAGCATTTATTATGTACAACGCGAAAGCTTACTCCGCTACCAGTGAAACGTCACCGCTCGCCCACACCACGATTCAGCGGCGACATCCGAACGAATACGACGTGCAGATCGAGATCCTCTTCTGCGGCGTCTGCCACTCTGACCTGCACTCGGCTCGCAACGAGTGGACCGGCACCATCTATCCAATCGTTCCGGGCCACGAGATTGTCGGCCGTATCACCGCCGTCGGTTCCGGCGTTACGAGGCACAAACCTGGCGATCTCGCCGCAGTCGGCTGCATGGTTGACTCTGACGGTACTTGCGTCCATTGCAAAGATGGGCTTGAACAGTTTTGCCCAAACGTAATCCTCACATACAACTCTCCCGACAAGCATCTTGGAGGCGTCACGTATGGTGGCTACTCCGATAGCATCGTCGTTGACGAGCGCTTCGTGCTGCGAGTTCCGCCTAAACTCGATCTCGCTTCAACTGCGCCGTTGCTCTGCGCGGGGATCACAACATACTCGCCATTACGCTACTGGGACGCCACCAAGGGTAAGAAAGTTGGCGTGGTTGGCATCGGTGGACTGGGCCACATGGGTGTGAAGTTTGCTCATGCGTTCGGAGCCCACGTTGTCGCGTTCACCACTTCACCCGATAAGAAGGAAGACGCGCTTCGTCTCGGCGCCGACGAAGTCGTGGTCTCTCGCAACACTGGCGAAATGGAGAAGCACGTGGGCAGCTTCGACTTTATCCTCGACACCGTCTCCGCCAATCACGATATCAACGCGTATCTCAACCTGCTCAATCGCGACGGCAACATCACCCTAGTGGGCGCACCCCCAGAGCCTCTCGCCGTTTCGGCGTTCGCTCTCATCCCAAGGCGCAACAGTCTGTCCGGATCTACGATCGGCGGCATCCCCGAAACACAGGAGATGCTCGACTTTTGCAGTGAACATAACATCACGTGCGATGTCGAAGTCATCCCCATTCAAAAGATCAACGAAGCCTACGAGCGACTGCTCAAGTCAGATGTGAAGTACCGCTTCTCCATCGATATGGCTTCTCTAAAATCTGAGTAAAGGAGAAACGATGCAGAAGCGCAAACTCGGAAACTTGGAGGTTTCAGCTCTCGGGCTCGGCTGCATGGGACTGAGCTATGGCTACGGTCCAGCCACAGAGAAGCAAACAGCGATCTCATTGATTCGAGCCGCCGTCGAACACGGCGTCACTTTATTCGATACGGCTGAAGCGTATGGTCCATTCAAGAACGAAGAACTCCTGGGCGA
>JBKPJS010000248.1:0-16665 GCA_046730815.1 Acidobacteriota bacterium | reverse complement strand
AGAAGCACTCTCCAGCAAGCGCCTCGATGTCGTCAAACACCAACTCCAAGTCGCCATCCCACAGTTGCAATTCACGCATGCCTGGGGTGTCGAGTACGAGTCCTCCACCTGGTAATAAAATCAACTCGCGATGAGTTGTTGTATGTCTTCCGCGGTCATCGTGCTCGCGGACTGTTTGTACTTTCAAATGGTCGTCGCCCGCCAGATGATTTATCAGAGTTGATTTTCCAACGCCCGATGAACCCAGGAGCGCAACCGTCTGCCCGCACTTGAAATACTGCGCGACATCGTCAAGGCCACCACCTGTGACAACACTAATGGCGTGTATCGGCACACCAGGCGCAACGGCTTGCACCTCATTGATTCGATCGGCCACCCGGTCGCATAGATCCGACTTGCTTAAAACGATGATCGGATTCGCGCCACTCTCCCACGCAATAATGAGATACCTTTCGATTCGGCGCAGGCTGAAATCTTGATTCAGGGATGTAAGTAGGAATACCGTGTCAATGTTCGCGCCGACAATCTGTTCCTCAGTGCGTGACCCGGCAATCTTCCGCACAAAACTGGTCCTCCGCGGCAGGACTGCATGAATCGTTACTCTGCCACCTTCTGGCCGAGAACGAATCACCACCCAGTCTCCCACGGCGGGCAGGTCGCTTCGATTCACGGCTTCGTGCCTAAGCTTGCCTGAAATTTCCGCTGGCGCCTCTCCGTGTTGGGTATAGACGCGGAAGAGATTCTTGTGTTCGAGCGCGACTCGGCCGGAAGTGTAGCCGCTTCCCGCATATGTTTTGAAATTGGCCTCAAAGAACGCATCCCAACCAAAGGTTGTCAGATCAGTAACATTCATGACGGTTTCTCCAACGAAAGATGCGGCTGCGAGATCGCGTTGCCTGCAACCGGCGATTTATCGACCTTGTATGAATTGGCTTTGCCTCTAAAGTCGGACGTATGGGTGATCCAACGCCAAAGGCGCTGCATTCTCCAATAGGAGGCAAACCTGTTGAATTGAGATTTGGGATGGATGAGTTACTGCGTTGGCTGCGAAGACACGAGCGTATGCAGAATCACGCCTGATATTAGGCGGTGATTAACATCAGTGTCTCGGGTTCACAGAACCGCAGCAACTTTTTTAGCGGACAATCATAGGCCAGCGTGATTGTAGCATAGAACTTTACGAGTGCATCCGGAGAGTGCGCCGCGCATTCGCGAGATGCGCCAAGGTGATGAGGCCTGCCGCCAGCGCCAGAGTGTAGCCGCGATGCATGAGAATTCGCAGTTGATTTGGACCAGCGAGATCCGAATAACTCCAAAGCTTGAAAAGCAGCGGATTGTAGAGCGAGCCGGTATGGCCCTGCGAGTAAAAATAAAACAGACCAACACAAATACCGATGCCTGCGACATACGCAAGATATCGACCGGGAAGCAGCACGTGCAGGGCCAAACCCGTCGCGCAGAGGAAGACTGCATTCGGGACCAGGATAAGCGAGTAAACATTCAGATACGCCGACAGTTCGAGCGGTGTGTTGCCCTTGACGATTTGAACGACAATCGCTATGGCGCCGACCGAAAGGATCAATCCGAATACAAGCAGCAACGTGGAAAGAAATTTCGCCGACAGAATCACATAGGTCGGGATTGGATGACTCCAAAGCAAACCTTCCACACGAACGTCGCTGTCGCGGTGAATTGCTTCGCCGGTATAGAAGATTGGAATTCCCACCAGAAAGAGCAACATCGAGTTTGCGGTATTACCAGCGTAGGCGGCTGAGAATGAAGGATCCGCGCTCACTGGCCAGAATGTTACTTCAAGAATTGATAGAAACACTGCCAGGGACATGACGACCGGGAGGCTTCGTTCAGAAAACAGTAGTCGGAATTCGACGGCCAAAGCCGCGATTAACTTCCGGATGTTGTTTGCAAAGCGCTCGTTCGCAATGCTCACCGCCGGAATAGGAACAATAGTAAGAGTTGCCTTCCGAAATTCCTCTGGAATAACGCCTGGCATCTCGTAGACATGTCCGGCGGTGTTAGTCGTAAGGTGGAGCAACGAGAAATTCTCTGCCGGCTGGGAGCGTTCCGTCGTCCTGAATCGGTAATAAAGAAAGGTGAGCAAGAGGCCAGCAATGACCAGCATGACAGCCCGGTTGGCGATGAGATCGAAGCCGTAATCGATCGTCATCTGATTTACGAATGCTGGGTCGCGCCGCTCGGCATGGACGTTCTTCCAATTCATTACGAGGGGATCGAGAATGCTTCGCCAGCGTGGCGACAGGCTCTTTAAAAAAACGACTTGATATGTGATGTAGATTGGGTAAAACGAAACGGCCAGTCCATAAACGATTTTCGCGCTACGCGTAAGCGCGCCGATAACAAAGTAGAAGGCTGCCAAAACCAGGTGCGACGTCACCACCAGGAGCAGAAAGTGTTTTATGTAAGGAACTACGGTAACGCCCGGAACAACTACGACACCTTTTTTGTGGACTGCCTGGAGCACGAACCATGTCAGCACAAAGGCTGACTGGCAGCACGCGAGGACAAAGAAGTTGCCGAAAAATTTTCCGAGGAGATATTGGGCGCGAGTGACAGGCTTTGAAAAAAGCAGTGGATCAACGCCGGCGCGGAAGTCTTTAATTACCGGGTCTGCCATGAACAGCGCGGTAAACAGAGGCAGGGTCATGAACGAGTAGATGGGCAACGTACCGGAAATGAAAAAATCGCTGTTGACGGCCCACCCGTACATGGTTGCCGGTCCCCATCCCCACCACAACACGCCATTGGCAGCACAGAGCAATGCCATGAAATATGGCGCGATGCGCTTCGCGTTGAGCCTCACTTCATTTTTAAAGATTGCGCCGAATGGCGCCGGAAGAATTCGCATTTCAACTGGCCCGCTTCTTTTGGTTGACTAGATTGAAATAATAGTCGTCGAGCATTGCGCTTGACGGACTGAATTCTTCGGTCGGTCGACCGTTTCTCGAAATGACGCGCAAACGCACCCAACCGCCTACCATCTGAGAAGAGAGCACTCGGCAGCGGGTTTTCAACGCCGCAATCTTTTCGTGCGGCACACTGGCTTCCCAAATTGATCCATCCAGATCGTTGATCGCCTCCGCCGGAGTAGTAGAGACCAGGATCTCACCTTCCCTGATGATAGCCATGTGGCTACAGAGACTGGAAACATCCGAAACAATGTGGGTCGACAGCATAATAACCGTATCTTCTCCTGCGCTTTCCGCCAGCAGGTTATGAAATCGAACCCGCTCTTCGGGATCGAGTCCTGCGGTAGGTTCATCGACGATGATCAGTTGCGGGTTGCCGATCAGCGCTTGCGCGATTCCCAGACGCTGCCGCATGCCTCCTGAGAATTCGCTGAGCTTCTGCCCTCGCGCGTCTGACAGGTTCACTCGCTCCAGCAACATATCAACCAGGCGTCGCCTCTCTTTGACACTCAGAACTCCTTTGAGCTGCGCAAAGAAGTCGAGCATTTGCTCAGCCCTGAGTGTGGGATAGAAGCCGAAATCCTGAGGCAGATAACCCAGCAGTCTCCGCGCGCGACGCTTGTCGGTAATCAAGTCGACATCACGCATCTGTGCGGTGCCGGAATTTGGTTCCAGCAGAGTTGCCAGGATCTTCATGAGAGTGGTTTTTCCGGCGCCGTTTGGACCAAGCAATCCAAACATCCCGGCTGGTACGTCCAGCGTTACAGCTCGCAGAGCATGAACACCGCTCGAGTAAATCTTCGTCAAATCTCTGATTACCAGCATTGAGATTTCTCTCAGGTTCGAGCGCCGTCTTCAGGAGTCGATGCAACTACCGATAGGGATGTTCGTTTTGTTTCAGGCAGGAAAGTCCAGGGGGTCAATCCGCGCACGTAAAGTAACAAGCGACCCGCGAGGGCGACCAGGATCAAGGTGTCGCCAATGTGCGCGATCTTAGCATCCGGGCTAAAAATGCGAATTGAGAGACCAGTGAGTGCAATAATAATTGAGGCTGTCTTGAGCACGCGTCGAAGAAGACTATTCCTTCTGCTGATGTCCACGCACTGCTTCTTGACTCTTTCGAGATTTCCAAAGCGTCTCAATGCAGCGGCCTTCGCATCTGCGATCGACATTCCCTGTTGAGCATATTTGCGCTCGAGCATTTCAATGTGAAATTGCATCTGGTCCTCAACCTCGAACACAGTTTTCTGGCGGTTGGAGCGCATGAGTAAGTTGACGATTGGCGTCCTCATCGTTAGGTAGCCTGCAAGATCTTGGTAACAGCTTTAGAGATCCGGTTCCAGTTGGCGCGTTCGGCTTCGAGCTTTCTTTTTCCCGTTCTCGTGAGTTTATAGAATTTGGCGCGTCGATTGTTCTCTGACAGTCCCCATTCGGACTTTATCAAACCGCGCTCTTCCATCCGGTAAAGCGCGGGATAAAGCGAACCATCCTCCACTTTGAGCAGATCTTCTGCAGCTTCGTGTATTCGCTGGACGATACCGTAGCCGTGCATAGACTCACGCGCGAGCGTGTTCAAGATCAACAACTCCAGCGTGCCTTGCATTAAGTCGGTTCGCTCATTTGCCATAAGTGGCTCCCCTAGATTATCTGGGGGCAGAGATTAGCGGAGACTTCCCTAGACTGTCAAGGGGGACAGTTGTCTGACATGAAATTGTAGCGCGGCTTACGAGTGTTAGCCTTACTCGGGATCGGTATTGCTGGAATTGTAGCCCAGATTCGCCGGCGTGTTCCGTAATCGCGATCCGAGCGGTGTCGTAAGCGGCACTATCCAGCGCGCGGGTAACAAACTTACTTGTTCTTTACTTAAATCTACGTTGGGATCGATTAGCAACTGCGGTTGCCGGCCATTAAGAGAAACCATTACGTGAGCCCGCACTTCAACACTCTCGTAACCTTCGCGCCTCTTCTCTTCGGCAAGATAATGCCCCAGCGACAGGATCAGGTCCGGCTTTGTAATCACCTTCATCACCTGATGAGATTCCAGATAATCTTCCGGCTTGATGGTCCAGGTGTGCCCAGTTGGGGGATGTGTAACAGTAAAGACTGCCTCGCCAACCTTAGTTCGCAACTTCATGTGCCACGAAAAATTATGTCCTTCTTCAGTCCAACTTACGTCGCCCGGATAGCAGTAATGACGAAGCGGGAAAAAAAGCTGGACAGCAAGGTAGGCAGCCAACAGGCCAGCAACTAATTTTTGCGAGGCTAAGGATGGGCGAGTGCTTCTTTCCGCAATTGTCTCTGGTCTTTCGGAGGCTTGCGACGACTCCGCGTCGAGAAACTCCTCTCCTGGTGACATAAACGCTCGAGCGAAGCGTCGCAGCAAGTCAGGCGGGAAGAAAATTAAGAGCGCGCCCAGCATTAACCACGGAAAGATGCCGATATCGAATATCACGGCGTTGATGAGATTGAATACAATTGCCGCTACGAATGCGAAGGGGCGCGTGCGTCGCCACAGAAGCAGCGGCACGACCAACAAGTCGAGCATCAACCCGCCGATCACGAAACTGTAAACTACCCACTCGGCCGCGAAGACTGGGCCAAACGTTGGCACTCTGGCCAAGGGACTTAACCAGATGCGCATTGGCTCGCCGCCGTATATCCAATCGCTGTTAAGTTTGGCTATTCCGCCGTAAAAATATGGTATGCCGACTTGTGCTCGAAGCAGCCACAACGTCCACGCCGGAACGACGGCTGAACGGATTTTCCGACGCAGCAACGCATCAACGGAAAAAGCCCGTTCTGCCGGAAGGAAACACATCAAAAAACCGATCAGGCAGACCAGATACAGGTGATTCAGATAACGCGTTTGGTCCAGCAGAAAAGAGTATGTGAAAGCAAGAAAAAAGACCGGCGCGGCAATGCGATAAAGGAACCCCACCATCACACAAGCAGCGGCGAGACCGAGCACAAAGAAGTGAATGTACATCCCGCGCCCGGGCCAGGGCTTTACCCAACTGAAGCCGTAGTAAGTAAAATTGACAGCAGGTTCAACGTAGTAACGTGCGATCCAGCCGTAAGTGAAGTAGCGATAAACTTCCCAGAGCATGACGCCGCCGAAGATGATGCGAAAGAAAACCAGGAATGAAATATCGACTGGTTTGAAGAGAGCAGCGCACAGCCGTCCGAAGAAATCTGCTTTCGCGCCGCGGGACAAACTAAACGGCACAGCGGTCTGCACGTCTTGGGTTGGAACTGTTTGCATTGCTTAGTTTCTGCGAGCCTGCCTGCGCTGCCAGGCTGAGCAACGCTCCCGAGCGTTATCGGCGAGTTAAGAAGTTGTATGATATCCGTTCCGGAGCAGTGCATGGAAGCACGATGAATGGAAATGAATTATCAATCACATGGATTGGAGATTTCATGTCGGAACAAAACAAAAATTTAGTTCGTCGCTGGTTTGAGGAAGTTTGGAATAAGGGACGCGCCGAGGCGATCGATGAAATGTTCGACGTAAACGGCATCGCTCACGGCTTAGCGGACGATCCTTCCCAACCGATTAAAGGTCCGAGCAACTTTAGACCGTTTCACACAATGTTCCGCGAAGCCTTTCCAAACATGACGATCGTTATCGAGGACATGGTTGCTGAAGGTGACAAAGTCGCTGCGCGATGCTCCGTGCGTGGTAAGCATGAAGGAGAGTTAATGGGAAGAGCTGCGACTCAATCGCCGGTCGACTTTACCGGCATCACAATTGTCCGGATCGACAATGGAAAGATTGTTGAGGCTTGGAATAACTTTGACTTCATGACCATGTACAAGCAGTGCGGACATCTCTCTTAACGTAAGCCGCAGGATTAACGCGGATGACGCAGATCGGATCTGCGTCATCCGCGTTAATCTGCCGCTAACTAGCAAAACGGCTGGTCATTAATTTTCCGCCATTCACCACACCCTTGCGCCCTTACAAACCTTAGCTACGGTTGCTTTAAGAATCTTCTGATAAGTTTTGTAGAACAACTTGTATGAACCGGGAGAAGCTATGTTCACTCGACCTCCAAGCCCTGCAAAACTTATCGATTCACTTTTAGTCATCATCTTCGTACTTGGTTGTTCTATAGCCAGCGCGCAGGTTCCCGAAACAGTCATCCCACTCGAAGGTCTTGACCCGGTGATGCTTTCGCAGGGCAAGGAAGTCCAGGGAGATATGAAGTTCAAAGTAACGCGTGGCCAATTCCAGTACGTCTTTGCGAGCGCTGAGAACAAGGCAACGTTTGAAAAAGATCCGTCCCTCTATGAGATCCAGTTGGATGGCTCCTGCGCCCGCATGGGAGCACCCACCACTGGAAATCCTGACCTCTACTTCGTCCACAACGGCCGCATCTATATCTTTGGATCCGAGGAATGCCAAACGCTTTTCAAGGCCGCTCCAGAGAAGTATCTGGAAGTTCCAGCAACACCCAAATCACCTACCGAAGAAATGGTCAAGAGAGGACAGGAACTCATTGCGAAAGCGGTTCAAGGCTTGGGCGCTGGATCCAAACTGGACCAGCTTCTCACTTTTCAAAGGACGGAGCTGAGAGGAAATCAGGCCAAGAGTATTTTGGTGCTGGCATTTCCTGATACGCTGCGACAGGAAACAGTTAGACCAAATTTCACTCTGGCCTACGTCATCACGCCTTCCGAATCATTCGTCCAGGTAAACAATCGCGCCACGCCGATGCGGGACGCCAATCGGACGGCAATCCATAAGGAGCTATATCACGATCTAATTGTTCTGTTCCGAGCGAGGGCGCGATCAGATTTTAAAGTCTGGGCGGCCGTAAATGGCGCCGAAGAAAAGGCACTGGCATACGTTGACGTTGAACTCCCAGGGTTCACCACAACGTTAGGCATCGATCCTGGAACAGGCCGCGTAGTTAACCAGACGTATAGGGGACGTGGACCAGGCGGTGTGCTGGGCCAAATCGTAATCAACTATTCCGATTTTCGAACGGTTGAGGGATTGTTGTTACCATTCAAGACGACCGCTACCTTTGATGGTCAGCCTTTCCCTGCTCTATCGGCAACGATCGAAGCCATAACAATCAACCCTCAAATTAACCCATCTACCTTTAAGAAACCCTCTGGACTGTGAACAGGATTTACATGATTTATCAGGATCACATGTAAATCATCATGTAAATCCTGTAAAGGTTAACGTCTGCCATGAAGGTGATCGCACTGCTTGCGCTGTTGTTGTTGACGACGAAAACACCAACTCTCGCGCAATCGTCTGATTGGGCGCAATGGGGTGGTCCAAACCGCAATTTCAAATCGGAGACAAAAGGTCTCGCAACAACATGGCCTGCCACGGGCCCGCGGCGCCTGTGGCAAAGAGAGATGGGCGAAGGATACTCCGGTATTGTGGTCGAACGCGGAATGCTCTTCACCATGTACCGCAAAGGCGACAACGAGATCGTTATTGCTCTCGACGCGGCAACCGGCAAAACAGTTTGGGAATACAGTTATGCCGCAGCCTTTTCGCTGGAGTATGACATGACAAATGGGCCTGGTCCTCACGCAACGCCTTTGGTTAGCGGCGACCTGGTTTTCACTTCTGGCGCCACTGGTAAGTTGCATTGTCTGGACAAGAAGAGCGGCAAACGTTTGTGGTCACATGATCTGCTCAGCGAGTTTCAGGGTACATTGCGCGTAAATGGTTATTCCTGTAGTCCCATTGCTTACAAAGACAAGATTGTGATGATGGTCGGCGGACCGTCTAGTTCACTCGTTGCTTTCAATCGGAAAGATGGTTCGGTGGTCTGGAAGAAGCATGATTTCAAGAATTCCACCTCTTCTCCGATCATCATCAGTGTCGACGGTCAGGATCAACTTGTTGCTTTTATGTACAGCGAAATCGTAGGCGTCGATCCTAACAACGGTAACTTGTTATGGAGTCACCCGCATCCCGTCGATCACGGCTTAAACACCAGCACACCTGTTTGGGGGCCAGACAATTTACTTTTTATCTCAAGCGGATACGACGGCGGCAGCCGTGTATTAAAACTCAGCCGCGCTGGAGACAAAACGAACGTCGAGGAGTTGTGGGCAAATCGGCTGGTGCGAATTCATTTCAGCAATGCGATTCGCGTCGGCGATTTGATCTACGGCTCGAGCGGCGACTTTGGACCAGCACCGTTCACGGCAGTCGACGTTAAGACAGGAAATGTTTTGTGGCGCCATCGCAGTTTTCCAAGAGCCTCATTCCTGTTTGCAGATGGCCGTTTTATTATTCTCGATGAAGATGGCCATCTATTGCTTGCCACTGCGACGCCTGAAGGTTTGACTGTGACGTCCAAGGTTGAACTGCTTACGAACCAATCCTGGACAGTACCTTCGCTATCCGGTACGCGGCTTTACGTGCGCGACAGGAAAAACATCATGGCGTTAGAGCTTGGGACCCAATGAGTACGGCGTAATTGTTTGCGCCGTTGCTCGTCTGGTCCCGGTAGTCCTACCTTTGTTTCCTTTTAAGCTTTAACTCTTAAACTAGCTTTGCACGAAGGTCATATCGCACCGTTGCGACGGCTTCGCCGTCGGAGGTGAGGGGCTCTGCCCCCGCCGTTAAAATTTAATTAAGTGACTGAGCTGTGCCCCTTGGTTCGGCAACGCCTTTTTTTAAGGGCAGAAGTGAGATCTTGCCAATGCCTACTGCCCCTGAACGCGGAATCGGGTAAACTTTGCTGGCGGGCAGTCCTGTGGTATCAGCCACGCCGGCAGTCGCCGGTGACCGGCGCATTGTGTAAGCTCTCGATGATCATCTTCGGTGGTGTCCAGTAATTGATCTGGCATTAGACTGCCAACAACTCAGCAATTGAAGGCGAGAATTATGTCGAGCGTTAAATTTTTCCTGTTATCTACAGCGACATGTCTTTTTCTGTTTCCCGCCATCGTCTTCAGCCAGACGAAACCTGAGCCGAGCGGCGAGGCACAGGATGTTGTCAAATTTGATACGTCGTTAGTACAAACTGACGTGATGGTCTTCGACAAGCAGGGACGCTTTGTTGATGGTCTAAAACCTGAACAATTTCAGTTGAAGATCAATAACACCCAGCGGGAGATATCCTTCTTTGAAGCGATCAGGTCCGGCGGCTTTACCAGCCAACGTGAGGAACTGAAGTCTGCCGAACGAAACCGAGTCAACCCAGTTAACCCATCTAAATCTGATGCACAGCGGCGGACCGTCATATTTTTCGTTGACGATCTGCACCTGGCTCCGGACAGCCTCGCACGGGCACGAACTGCGTTGCTTGACTTCATCGATCGTCGCATTGGCGAAAACGATCTAGTCGCTATCACTTCGCCCAGCGGACAAATTGGATTCCTGCAACAGTTCACTGCCGATAAAGAAGCATTGCGTTCAGCCGTTGCTCGTTTGAACTACCGCACAAGCACAAAACTCGACACGGAAAAACCTGCGATGTCTGAGTACATCGCGCTGAAGATCCGCGAAGGAGATCAACAGGCAATTAATTACTATATCACCGAGGTGCTAAAGCAAAACTGTTACCGAGGAGGGCGCGAACCAATTTGCGCAGTGGCTCCTCAGTCTGCCAAACAGTTAGTCATGCAACGCGCACAGCAGATGGTTGTGCAGTCTGCGCCGGCGACAGATAACACACTGCGGTTCCTGGAAACACTGATGCGCGCCGCGGCTCAGGTGCCCGGACGCAAACTGGTGTTTGTAATTTCCGATGGTTTCTATCTAAATGATCGCAAAACAGGTTCGATCGACAGGATCAAGAAAGTAACTGACGCAGCCGGGCGCGCAGGCGTTGTGATTTACACGCTTGATGCGCGCGGCATCGTTAGCGATGCAATTGATGTGACCAATAATAAGCCCATGGAACCCGGTGGTATGTTGGGCGGCGCTTCGCTCGGAGAAATCTCGGCTTCACAGGACGGCCTCAACGCGCTCGCCGCCGACACTGGTGGTCAGGCATTCCGTAACACAAATCTGCCGATGCACAAGTGGGTTGAAAAAGTAATCGACGAAACGTCGAGCTACTATTTGCTTGCCTGGAAGCCTGACAACGAAGAGCAGAAGCGAGGTAAGTTCAAACACATCGAAGTCAGCATCCTGGGTCGCCCCGATCTCAAGGTTCGCATGCGTACTACCTACTTTAAATCTGCCGCGCTGCCATTACTGACGAAAAAGCCGGACAAGGATCCAACCAAGGCGCGCGAAGATGACATGCGCCTGGTGATCGATGCACCTGTTTCACAACGTGAGATACCGACGGAAGTTGATTTGCGCTTCAGTCAGATGCCGGGTTTCGGCACCCGCGTGATCATTACGATCTCGATCGATGATGCGGCTCTGACGTTTGAGACTACTGACGGAAAACTCTCGGCTGACGTGGATATCGGTGGCATCTTTTACAACGACAAAGGAAAACCCATCGACAGCTTTGTCGGGCGTCTGCGAATCTTTCCGCGAAGTTCAAACGCATCGACTACGGCTGGTTCCGCGACTCAACAGAAGCGATCGATATACAGGTTCAGCGCAATGGTGCCCGGCGGTCTCTACCAGGTCAGAGTCGGCATTCGTGATTTAAAGAGCAGCCGCATCGGTAGCGCCATGGACTGGATCACAGTGCCGAAGATTTAGTGTCCTATCTCTAATTTCGAGCCACTATCCAGTGAGGCCGCAGAGCGGCCTAATGTTTATAGCTCAGGTTGTGCGGCGGGTCTCGCGCTCCGTAGGAGGGCGATGTCCTTTTCAAATGCGATAGGCTTTGCCTCAAAGTCGGAACTCAGTGCACAGCGCCAAAGGCGCGAAATATGATAGCCAGGGCAAGCGCTGAGCAGAGCGAAGCGCCAAAGGCGCGAAATATGATAGCTAGGAGCAAGCGCTGAGCAGAGCGAAGAGCCAAAGGCGCGAAATATGATAGCCAGGGGCAAGCGCTGAGCAGAGCGAAGCGCGTCGCACCTGTTAGAAGGAATAATTCAAGAGAGCACTGAAAGTGCGAATATTATGGGCTCCTGAACTAATTATTCCGCTCTTTCAGAGCTTCGTCGTCATGCGGCTTTACCCAGGGGCGACGCTTTGCCCCTGGCTATCATATTTCGCGCCTTCGGTGCTGAACTCCAACTTTGAGGCAAAGCAAATACGATACATTTCGCTCCTACGGAGCGACGAATACTTCCTTGAGGCCAGACTATAAACATTTGGCCGCTCTGCGGCCAAGATGCGAATAAAGATCAAATGCACAAAATCAACTTTTCCAGATCGATCCTTATAAATATCTGTGTAGCTTTAACGCTACTTGTAGTGAACGCGTTGGCCTCGCAGGCGCAAACAAATTCCGAACCAGCGGCAGCGCGCTATTTCGAATCAATCCGCAAGTCTCCTCCGCAGATGCTGGCTTTCTTCAAGAGAATGCCGAAAGGCGCCGACCTCCACAGTCACCTGTCAGGTGCGGTTTACGCGGAGTCGTATATTCAGTGGGCCGCGGACATGAACTTGTGTGTGCATAAAGTCTCAATGGTGCTGTCCCAGCCCCCATGCGACGAACGCTCGGACGACCTTCCTGTGAGCCAAGCCCTTTCGAATCCAAGCCTGTACGGGAAAATAATTGACTCCTGGTCTATGCGTTTCTGGAACTACACAGTTAACAGCGGTCACGATCAGTTTTTTGATGCCTTCGGCAAATTCGGGCAGGCCACCTCTGATCACACGGGCAACATGTTGGCCGAAGTAGCTTCGCGGGCAGCCAGGGGACACGTGCTTTATCTCGAATTGATGCTGACTCCGGATGGCGGTATGTCAAGTCGGATTGGGAAGACTGTCGGTTGGAACGGAGACGTCAACGACACACTGAATAAGTTAAAGAGCAACGGAATTGATGGCGCGGCCGCGGCTGGGGTAAAGGCGATACGAGATGCCGAGCTGGAGAAGGACAAATTGCTAAACTGCGGCACGGCACAACCCGATGCAGGCTGTTTCGTGACGATCCGCTACATTGCGCAGGTGTCTCGTGGGGCGGAACTCGGTCCGGTATTCGCTCAGATGGTAACGGGGTTTGCGCTGGCTTCTGATCCGAACTCAAAGGTAGTGGCGTTGAACCTGGTGCAAGCTGAGGACGGGCCACTCTCAATGCAGAACTTCCCCAAGCACATGGATATGCTGGACCGCCTTAGTAAGCTCTACCCGAAGGCCCCTATCACTCTCCACGCCGGCGAGTTCGCGCCCGGGATGGTTCCGCCCGAGGGATTAACCTTTCACATACGCGACTCGGTCATGAAAGCCCACGCCAAGCGGATAGGGCACGGTGTCAGCGTGATGTATGAAGACGACCCTTACGATCTGCTGAAGGAGATGGCAAGGCTGAATGTAATGGTCGAGATTTGCCTGACGAGCAACGACGCGATCCTTGGGATAAGAGGGGCGCAGCATCCGCTCGCCACTTACTTGCAGTATGGCGTGCCGGTGGCGCTGGCAACCGACGACGAAGGGGTTTCACGTTCGGAGATTTCGCGGGAGTATTTGAAAGCCGCTGAGGAGCAGGGCCTGGGATACATCCAATTGAAAACTATGGCGCGCAATAGCATTCAATTCGCATTCCTACCCGGCTCGAGCCTGTGGGCCGACTCAAAAAAATTCATCACCGTGGTCCAATGCGAAAAGGATCGGCCCGGAGGCAGTTCAACATCCAACGCTTGCAAACAATTCCTGGAGTCAAGCGAGAAGGCAAACCTTCAATGGAAATTGGAAGAAGAGTTTAGGCGTTTTGAGAGTCAGTACTGAACACATCGCCACAAAGAAGCACAAATGGCACAAATGATTGAGCCAACTATTGGGCTCCTTTCCGGCCCATCTGTTAAACAATAGTAATCATTGACAAACGACAGGATGCCTCCCTATTATTGCCTCTGGGCGCCGCTGATGTAGGGTAAGGCGGGCGCATGAAGCTGCTTGGATCCCTCCGAGACGAGCTATTCCCTACAATCCCTTTCCTCAGTCTCCTTACAAAAAGCTGACTTGAGCTATCCCCAACCCTAGAGGAGTAACGACATGTTGAAACCTACCAAGGGCGTCTTATCGGCCCTGGCAATAACAACCTTGTTCATGCTGAGCGCGGCCGTCACACAGGCGCAGACCACGGGCAGCGTGACTATGACCGCGACAGTCTCGAATTTTGTGGAATTGAGTTCCGGTGGAGCCGTTACGCTTACTGGAAATTCCGGCGGCAGTATTATCACTGATGGTACCGCAAATAGCCCCCTGGCAGTGGTTGTCAATTTGGGCGAATTGGGCCCAAGCAACACCAATAGTTTTGTGAAATTGAGCGTGCCGCTCAGACTTCGCAGCAACGTAGCCTATCAACTCAATATGGTTAGCAGCGTTGCCGGAGCCGGTGCGACAAGCTTTAGTCTTAAAGATACCGACGTAGGTTTTGGGCTGACGCCCTCCGCACGTCCGGCAAGTCTCGCAACAGGTGTAGACACAAATGCTACCCCTGGCGATCCAACCGTCGGTGGCAGCACGGACGCCAACGGGCGGTGGGTCTTTTCCGGAGCGAACTCCACTCTCGGCGCGTATGCTGTGTCAGGTGAGGTTTTGACTGGACCACGCATCAACAAAACCGTCGCCGCGAACAGTGCTACCAGCTTAACGGTGCCTTCCATCTTCGCTATCAAGCCACAGTTTTTCGACCCTGCTCCGGCGATCACGATCACCGCACAATTTACAGTCGTAGCACTTTAATCTTTAACTTCTTCGCCCTCCTCTAAATGGCGCCGGTCGTCAGTCTATGGCTGACGGCCGGATGACCATATCCCACGCCTTCTCAAAGGACATTCCTATGCCCCGCTCAACAACCAGACTAATCATCAAATTAATACTGCTCACGACGTTGCTGGTGGTCGCTGCTGCTACCTGTTCAGCACAGTCCACGACCGGAACCGTCAGCATGAGCGCAACGGTATCAAAATTCGTCGAAATCAATTCGGGAGGCGCAGTCACTCTCACCGGCAACTCGGGTGGAGGCGTCACCACGGATGGAGTTGCCAACTCTCCGCTCGCCGTGTCGATCAATCTCGGTGAGCTTGGTCCAAGCAACACCAACAGCTTCGTGACGGCGTCAGTGCCACTCAAACTGCGGAGCAATGCGGCCTACGTCTTATCGATGAGTGCGGCTGTGACCAGCTCCGGCAGCACCGCGAACAGAATTGGGGCCGCTGATGTGGGTTTCGGCCTGGGAACAATCACGCGATCAGGAACCGGCGTGAACACGGGTGGATCAGACACAAACGCTACTTCCGGTGATCCGACTCTGGCGGCGAACGGGTCCGTGAACGGAACGACTGGCAGGTATGAATTCACCGCAGTGAGATCAAATCTCAGCGCCTTCTCTTCCGCGACCACTGCGCTCAGCGGCCCTTTCATCATGAACGCGGTGCCTCGAAGCAACGCCAACGGACTAACCGTGCCTGCGTTCTTTGCAGTTAAGCCGCAGTTTTTCGAAAACGGCACCAGCACCATCTCCGTCACTTTCACCGTAACGGCACCATAATGCGATTACGGCGCTTCACATACTCATCTCTCATCGCTCTGATTTTCCTCGCTGTCGCTCAGACAACTTCAGCGCAGGCGCTGGATATCAGCAGCGGAGGTCAACCGACAATTACCGGCGCCGTGAACGGCTCGGTAAGCGGCAATGCGAGTGTGCTAAGTGATCTGGTGGTGACGGTGAATTTTGGCGAAGTCTCGCCGCTTAATACGAATTCAATCGTGAAGGTAGTTGTCCCGATCGCGCTGCGAAGCAATCAACCGTATCAAGTCGCGGTTTCGATGTCCGGGCTGACCAATGCCAATGCTCAAGCCGTGCAACCGTCAGATGTGGGCTTTGGTCTTCAGAATATTCGCGTACTGGGCGGCGCCGGAAAGGTCTGCACGCAGAGTACCCATGTCATTCGCTCACCTTTCGACAATGACCCTGCCACCTCTGCCGCAGTAGGAAGTAATGGTCGTGTGTCTTACGCCTCATCGCTTGGTAATTTATCCGCTTCAACCGTGATTCTTAGTGGTCCACAACTTTCGAAGAACAACAGCGTAAATCGCCAGCAAAGCGACGGATATGTTTTTGATGCCATCTTCACTCTGACACCGCAGTTTTTCGCCGCCGGAATTTCTTCCGCAACTCTCGTATTTAGTATCTCGGCTGGTCCAAATGTTCCGTGTTGAAAGGTTTCCGGATCGATGTCGCCTGCAAATAACATTTGCCGATTCGCAGCAATTCTAATCTGGTTATTTATTACGGTGGTTTGCGCCTGCGCGCAGAGTCCAACTCCTGACGCTACGCCACAACCGGCCGGCAGTGGCATCTCGTTGGCTCCGGCGCGGCTCGAGTTGGAGATGCAGCCTGGTTCGGAAACAACGGTGGTAATCAATCTGGACTATCACGGCCCCACGGAAAACTCACAACCTGTTCGCATAGTTGCCAGCTTGAACGATTGGACCATCGATCGAACCGGCCAGGTGCAATTTGAAAAACCCAACACGTTTCCGAACTCCGCCAGTTCGTGGCTGATCTACAGCCCGGCCGAAACAATGGTGATACCTGGAAATCTACACGCCATTAGAGTCACCATCTCAGTACCTAAAGACGCGACTCCAGGAGATCATCTGACAGCTCTGATCGTCGAACAGCGACCCGACAACATCAAACTCAATCAAAAC
>JBKPJS010000247.1:0-2664 GCA_046730815.1 Acidobacteriota bacterium | reverse complement strand
ATCATGCTAAAAACCTGTACATCACTCTGCCCGGCAGGCTCGAGGATGAATGGGTGTACCAGCATTATCCTGAAGACTTTCAGACTTACCATACGCGATACGTAACGCCTGACGTATTTCAAAATGCAATGAGGTTGAAGCAGAGGAAATGAGCAGTCGTAAGGTGGCGAGAATTATTCTCGTCGTTGTTTTTGTTACGTTGCTGGCAGTACCGCTGATCATTAAGCGTGTCGCGTCTCGCCGCGAGAATGGCGCTGTCGGAGAAACCGCAGCGTTGAACCGGTATGGTTTTCATCTCGACGAAGTCTCTCATGCTTCGGGAATCAACTTCACGCATCAGGCGCCCACGCTGGACCATCGACTGGATCACATCATGCCGCAAGTAGCATCTATGGGCGCGGCCGTTTCAGTAGTTGATTTCAATCGCGACGGCTGGGCCGATCTCTATGTGACCAACAGCGGCGAGGGAAGTAAGAACGCACTCTTTAAAAACAACAGCGACGGCTCCTTTAAAGATGTCGCGCCAGAACTAGGCATCGCCGATCTCAACCAGGCCGGCACAGGTGTCTCGATGGGTAGCGTTTGGGGCGACTACGACAACGACGGTTACGAAGATCTTTTCTTGTACAAGTGGGGGAAGCCTGAGCTCTTCCACAACGATGCAGGACAGAAGTTTTCAAGGGTGACGGAAAAAGCCGGGCTTCCACAGTGGGCCAATGCCAACACCGCGGTCTGGTTTGACTACGATCGCGATGGGCGCCTAGACCTGTTTCTCGGTGGCTACTACGCTGAAGACGTCGATCTCTGGCATCTCAAGAACACGAAGATGATGCCCGAGAGTTTTGAATACGCGAAAAACGGCGGGCGCAAGTATCTCTTCCGCAATCTCGGCGATGGCGCATTCGAAGAAGTTAGTCAAAAGGTCGGTATCGACACGCGGCGCTGGGCGTTGGCCACAACTGTCGCTGACTTGCGTGGCACCGGCAATCAGGATCTCTTCATCGCGAACGATTACGGAATCTCGGAACTCTTCTTCAACGACGGCAAGCAATTTCGCGAAGTCGGGAACGAAACCGGAGTCGGCTTTTCGCCCAAGAGCGGCATGAATGCTTCGGTGGGCGACATCCTCAATCAGGGCCGTTACGCGATCTACGTTTCAAACATTTCTGAAGAGGGCATTCTGATCCAGGGCAACAATCTTTGGGTTCCGCGCGAGGGAACCACGGGTGATTCGCTGAAATACGATAATCTTGCGCGCGCGATGGACGTCGAGATCGGTGGCTGGAGTTTTGGCGCGCAGTTTGGCGACCTCAATAACGACGGCACTCTCGATCTCTATCTCGTCAATGGTTATGTCTCGGCCGATCGCAACATGAACTATTGGTACGACTTCTCAAAGATTGCCGGCGGCAACTCGACCATCATTTCCGACGCCGCGCACTGGCCCGCGATGGATGGTCGCAGCTTGTCAGGTTACCAGCAGAAAAAAGTATGGATTAACGACGGCGCGGGTAAGTTTGTGGACGTGGCACAGGCGGTGGGTGCGAGCGATGTTTTTGATGGTCGTGCGGTGGCGCTCGTCGATTTGTGGAACCGGGGCGTGCTAGATGTTGTTGTTGCGAATCAAAAGGGTCCGTTGCTCATCTACAAGAACCACGTGACCCCCGAGAACAAGTGGATCAGTTTTGAACTCGAAGGCGCGTCGAGTAATCGCAGCGCGATTGGTGCGGAAGTGCGCCTGTTCTGGGATGGTCATCAACAGGTGCAACAGGTCTCGGGCGGCAGCGGCTTTTGTTCGCAGAATCAGCGACGTTTGCATTTCGGCTTGGGAAGAAATCCGCGCATCGAGAAGGCGGAGATTCGCTGGCCGTCGGGGAAAGTTGACAGGATTGAGAATCCCGTCGCAGGACAACTTTATAAGATCAAGGAGTCAGCATGAGCCAGTCCACCATCCAGCCAGTAGGTGCTCTGGAAGTCCCCGCGCGAAGCAGAATTCGCTTCGACAATCGTTATATCGCGCCGCTCTTCATCACCTTCATCTTGTTGGTGGGCCATCTTTTTTACGGGATCCTCGAGAGTTATGAAAGAACTGCACTGGCGATCGTCGCGGCACTCATTACCGAACTGGTGCTGGGACGGATCTTCTTTGGCAACTGGCTCAATCTCGCAAGTGCTTACATCAGCGGCATCAGTGTCGGCATTCTAATTCGCTCGCCTGCTTTCTGGCCGTACGCTCTTTGCAGCGTGCTTTCGATCATGTCGAAGTACGTGTTGCGCGTGAAGGGGCGACACTTGTGGAACCCTTCGAACTTCGGTATCTGCGTGTTGCTCTTTCTTGCGCCGGAGACAGTTGCGGCTTTAACGATTCAATGGGGCAACTTCATCTGGCCGATGCTGGTGATTTGGATATTGGGGTCGATCATTATCTGGCGCGCGAAGCGGTTTCACATCAGCGCCACTTACGTTGTGTCGTTCTTTGTGTTTGCGTTCGTGCGCAGTTGGATTACCGGGGATCCGTGGCGTTCCGAAATCTCGCCGATAACGGGGCCGATGTACCAGCTCTTCGTGTTCTTCATGATCACGGATCCGAAGACGACCGTGAGTTCGAAACGCGGGCAGGCGATCGTGGCGTTTCTCATCGCGGCAACCGAAGCGGTGTTGCGT
>JBKPJS010000246.1:0-7896 GCA_046730815.1 Acidobacteriota bacterium | reverse complement strand
TAGTCACCGGTTATTTTGAAGACACTCCCAATCGCGAACGCATCCGCAACGAACTCTTCGATGCCCTGCGCATTTACAACCTTCCCTCCTCGTCAGTGCGCGACATGAGCATTCGTGAGATTGCGCAGCGTGATTGGCTAGAGGAATGGAAGCGAAACTGGCAACCCGTCGAAGTCGGACGTTTCATCATCGCGCCTCCATGGTCCGAACTGGGCAACGCTCACGAGCATTTGGTTATTCGCATTGAACCGGGAATGGCGTTCGGCACCGGCACTCACGAGACCACACGCCTCTGCCTGCAAGCGATTCAGAAACACTTTTCCGGCGGCAGCTTTCTTGACGTGGGAACTGGCACCGGCATTCTCGCCATCGCCGCCGCGAAACTGTTTCCCGAAGCTCGTATCGAAGCCTTTGACACAGATGAAGCAGCGATTGCAATCGCGCGCGAGAATGCCGCTGCGAATAACGTCCAGATCGATTTCCGCGCAGGTTCGATCGACGATTCCACCGCTTCTGCCGATCTTGTCTGCGCCAATCTGACCGCGGACACGATCGTCGCGATGCTCCAAACACTCGTGAGTTTGACGTGCGGCAAGTTGATCCTTTCGGGAATACTCGAGACGCAAGTCGAGCTGGTCCAGGCGGGCCTGAGTGATTGCGGAATATCCGAGTTCGAAATTTTGCATGATGGTGAATGGGTAGCCCTCATCATTTAGCGAACAGGATTTACATGATTTTTCAGGATTATCATGTAAATCATGTGAAATCCTGTAAATCCTGTAAAAAGCACATTGAGCCAATGACGCGTCGACGATTTTATGCCCCGCCGAGTTCCTTCGGGGATCAAACTGTGACCCTTGGGGCGGACGAAGCGCGTCACTTGCGAGACGTGCTGAGGCTGAAAACCGGCGACGAGGTTTACGTCTTCAATGGAGTGGGACGTGAGTATCGTTGTACGGTCTCGAGTGCCAGACGGGATTCGGCGGAGCTTCGGATCGATGCGGAGGTTGAACCCGCAAAACCTGAATCACAGTTGCAGGTTAATTTGTGCGTCGCGCTGCTCAAAGGTGAGAAGTTTGACCTCGTCGTGCAGAAAGCGACGGAGCTTGGTGTCACGACGGTAACGCCGTTAATTACTCGTTACGCTGACATCCACTTGCGCGACAAAGCAGACGCTACGAAGCGGGTTGCGCGTTGGGAGCGCATCGCGCTTGAGGCAGCGAAGCAGTCAGGCAGGGCGTTTGTGCCGGAAATCAGCGCGCCGGTCGCGTTCCAAACCTTCGTGGATCGGGCAAAGGAGGATGGACTGTACATGATGTTCTCGGAGCGTGGTGGAAACTCGTTGAGCACTCAGAACACCACACAGAGTGTCACGGCGCTGGTTGGTTCTGAAGGCGGTTGGGCTGACGAAGAGATCGAGCAAGCCAGGGCACAGGATTTCCATATCGTCACCCTTGGCGGCCGCATCCTGCGCGCTGAAACGGCGGCGATTACGGTAACGGCACTCCTGCAACATCTATTCGGTGATCTGCGTTGAAGGCGGTTTTCCTTTGCGCCTTTGCGCCCTTGCGTGAGATCATTACACCGCTGGAACAAAGAATCTAAAGGAGTCGTTTGGATCTTCATAATGCCTATCAATAAAGATGACGCCGTTGAGAATGCTCGCAAGGATTTGGCGAAGCGATTGAAGATCGACGCCGCCAATGTCAAAGAAGGCTCGGTCGAAGATTCGGACTTTCCCGATATGTCGCTCGGCGCGGCTGAGGACGGCGAAATGAGCGGCCAGATGATTACGCGCGGTTGGCGCATCCGCCTGGAGGCTGAAGGGAAAACCTACGAATATCGCGCCGATAAGAATCAGGTTCGGGCTTACAAATTTAAAGGCAAGAATTACCGCATTTAATAGGTCCTATAGGTCCTATAGGTTCTATTTGAAGTCAAAGAGGTACCACCATGAACCGCAATAACATCTTCATCCATCTCGCGCTGGCGCTCGTCCTCATTCTCGTGGCCGCGTTCGCGGGCCAACTCAATCGGTGGCAGAAACAATGGAAATCGCACGTGCGGATCGTGCCAATCGAGAAAAAGCGAGTGCCTGCTACCACGGAAGAGATCGCTCTCAGCGAAGCACGCAGCCTCGGGCGACCGGAAGTGCTGGTCAAATTCCGCAGCGGAGTGAGCCAGGAGACTATTGAAAGCATAACTTCCCGCTTCCACGATCGTGTCGAGGACCGCATCGAGAATGCTGCGGGCTGGGAATCGATTGACGATCTGGACGATGCTGAGCCGGCGGCGACCGTTGCGAAATACAGTAGCCTCCCGGAAGTCGAATACGCCGAGCCTAATTTTGAGATTGAACTTGACGCGACTGATGGACCACTCGTGCCCGTTCTACCGCACGATCCCCAGTTTAGCGAACAGTGGGCGCTTGCCAACTCCGGTCAACGCGGCGGCAAGGAAGGCGCAGACATCAGCGCCACGCTTGCATGGGCCAAAACGACCGGCAGCGATAAAGTTGTCGTCGCAGTGCTCGACAGCGGTGTTGACTACACACACGAAGATCTCGCGGCAAACATGTGGGTGCGTCCTTCAAACATGGCGCCCTATCGCGATGACGAGCTCGGAACAGTCGACGACCTGAACGGCTACAACGCCATCGACAACACTTCCGATCCGATGGATGAAAACGGTCATGGAACTCATTGCGCGGGCATCATCGGCGCGGAAGGCGAGAACAATCTCGGCATCGCCGGCGTGAACTGGAAGGTTCAGATCATGCCGCTGAAGTTTATGAATGCGGGCGGTTTCGGAACGACAAAGGACGCGATCGAAGCCATCAATTACGTTATCGATCGCAAGAAGGCAGGCGTGAATGTTCGCATTATCAGCGCGAGTTGGGGTTCGACGCAGAGATCTCGCGCGCTCGGAGACGTCATTCGCAAAGCGTACGAGAACGACATTTTGTTTGTCGCGGCTGCTGGAAACGCAAGCACTAACAATGATCGTTCACCGCACTATCCTTCGAGCTACGACGTGCCGAACGTGATCAGCGTGGCTGCACTCGATCGACACGATCAATTGGCGTCGTTCTCAAACTACGGCGTGAAGAGTGTGGCTGTCGCGGCGCCCGGCGTGGACATTCTGAGCACGTGGTTGGGGAATGCGTACGAAGAGAAGTCAGGGACTTCGATGGCGACGCCGGTGGTTGCGGGTGTTGCAGCGCTGGTGTTGACGGAAAATCCGCGCATGTCCGTTGACGATCTGCGCAAGAAGATCCTGGCTTCCAGTGACCCGATTGTGGCGTTGAAAGGAAAGACTGTGACCGGCGGACGCATCAACGCCGCGAAAGCTTTACAGAATTAAATCCGCCCTTCATCCGTGTTATCCGCGGTTAATGAACCACGGATAACACGGATTTAAGGCTGATTTAGTTTCTTCTTCCCTTCGAGCGCTTCTTTGTAAGCGCCGCCGCGTACGTCGCCGAGCTTGATCGCTTCATCGAATTCCTTCACAGCCTCCGCCGTGTTTTCCAGGAACGCATTGATGCGCCCCATCGACTCGTGCGCACGCGACATGATTGCCTTGTCAGTCTCCGGTGACGATGCCGCCACAGCCAATCGGTATTGGCCCAGCGCGCGGTTCAGTCGTTCGGCCTGCACCTGCTCGTCAGTCGCGTCCATGGCAGCCAAACTCGAGGTTTGCCCCAGCGCAAAAAAGATGCGCGGCTCGCGCGGATATTCCTTCAGCATCTCCCGCAAACGCGCCTCGGCATCCTTGTAATCCTTGTTCCGAAGCGTATCTTCAACTGCCGACAAGTCTCTTACCAAAGCCGATTCACGGCCGTCTGTAGCAGTGTTAACTTCTGACTGCGACCTTCGCGCTGCTGTGCGCGCCTCGCGCGCCGCGAGCGCTCGCTGCACTGTCTCAGCGTATTCAGCCGGACGCCGGGCCTCGCGCGCCGGATCGAACGACGCGATCATATCGGCGAAAAAGTTTGCGAGATCGAACCCCGCACTCTCAATGCCTTTCAACTGGTCGGCAAAATAAAAAGAGAGCACCGCGCCTTTCTCGTACTCTTCAGCTAGACGCGCGACCGTCTCGTCCTGAATAGCTTTCGTCTCAGCCTGGGCCGACTTTCCGATCGTCGCTCGATCGGCGTCAGTCTTCGCGGCCGCCAATCGCGCACGAGTGTCGCGCGCAAGCAACTCGAGCCTTCTCGACTCTTCATAACGCGCATCGGCTGCCGTCACGAGGGAACGGCTAACACTCAAAAACACATCCGGACTGACCTGCGCGCCTGCTTTTTGTCGTTCAGTCAAAAGCTGCTTCACCTGTTCGCGTCGTTGCGCGATGTCTTTATTGAATCGCAGCACCAGTGCGTCGATGACGTATTGAAGATACGCGCGGCGCAACTCAGAAGAACCGGGATCAGTTCCTTCCGGAACGACCGCATAGTAATCGTCGCCAATGACGCGAAAGTTAATTGCGCTACGCGGCGCGAGCAGATCCGGCAGGATCAAAAAGCGACGCTCTTTTTCGCGGAACGTGTACCGCTTTTCTTTGCTGTTCTTCTTCGACGGATCTTTAACTTCGACTCGCTCCGATGAAGAAGTCATCGGCCTGGTGTGAAGATACGTCAGCAGTGCTCGCACCATCTCGGTCGTGGGCGCGCGCAGCCTGTCGCCCTCAGCCTGATAAGCACGCACATACTCCACCATGTGCTCGTCAATGCCTGATCGGCGATGAAACTCCTGCACGAGGGGCGCAAAATCGAGAACCTCCAAAAGCCCGGCCGGCAGATCCTCGGAACGAGCAGGAGCGTCAAAGGTCGGCGCCGGACCAAGCGCCAGTGCCAGAGAAACATAACGCGCGGCCTGGTCCGCTGGAGTCGCTGGAGCTGGGAGTCGATTGCGTTCGTAGAAAGCTTTCAAACGTTCTCGCAGATCCTGATCGAGGTTAGCCAGATCCTTGCGCAACTTGGCGCGAAAAGTGGAAGGCGGTCTTCCGGGAGGCGTTGTATCGAGTCCGGCAGCATCCAACGCCGCCATCACGATGATGAGTCGCGGGTCCGCCTGGAAGTCGACGCCGTATTCGGAGACCTCGAATGTCGCGCCCGGCCGCTGTTGTACTGTTTGCGATAAAACAACTGGGGAAACCAGAATTGTAGTGAGTAAGATTAGTAAATATTGCTTCAATCCGTGTTACTCCGTGTCAATTTGTGGCTCTTATGATGGCGATAAGCGCGCAGCGTCCGCAATGTTAGCGGATAAGCCAATAGCGAACAAACGACCGAGAGGGCCATGCCGCCGACTGAAAAGGGCCACACAATGCTCCAGAATTGCACAAAGAGAAGCCGGTAATAGTCGCCGGAAAAAATCCGTGGGTTCTTCAGCAGCTCGAGCCCTTCGTCTGGGATGCGCAACGGGCGGCCGAGGAGAAAAGCGCCCACGCCATATGAGGCGATGATTATCGGCACCAGCGTCAGGAATGGGTTGTTGACGAACGTGCCTGTGTAGATGGCGACTTTGTTGAAGCGAAAGAGGAAGGCAATCGCGGTCGCGAGGATGGTGTGAAGACCAAGAAATGGCGAGAACGCGATGAAGACGCCGATTGCAAAAGCAAGCGCCGTCCGCTCGGGTGGATCATCGATCGCAAGCAGACGGCGAAATGCAGCACGAAACATTCGAAATGAGCCGCAGATTTTCGGGGATGAACGCGGATCGGCATTAGCGTTCATCCGCGAAAATCTGCGGCCTAACCCTGTTTACTGAAAACTCTTTAATGCTTCTGCTTCGTTGTCGTACGCGTCAAAGACAGTAAGCAGTTTTGTAATTACCAGCAAATTCTGAATTCGATCAGTTAAGTTCAGCAATTTGAGCTGGCCACCCTGACGTTTCACAGTCGTGTAGTTAGCGATCAGCTCGCCGATACCGCTCGAATCCATGTACTTAACGCCCGCGAGATTGAGCAACAGTTTCTTCTTGCCGCCGTCAGCGAGATTCCTGATTGCATCGCGCAGGGAAATACTGCCTTCGCCGATTCGGACTTCACCAGTCAAGTCGAGAATGGTGACGTCTCCTGCTTGTCGTTCTTTTAAATCAAGCTCAGCCATACTTTCTCCGTTCAGCTTCCCAACGAGGTCGTTGGGCGTCTATTTAAAGCTGTTGAGGGCCTCTGCTTCGCTTTCGTAAACGTCAAAGACCGTCAGGAGCTTGGTGATGGTCAACAAATCCTGAAGTTTCTGAGTGAGATTGAGCAGCTTGAGCTGTCCGCCGTCTTTGCCGATAGCCGTGTAACTGGACACGAGTTCACCAATGCCGCTGGAATCGATGTAACCCACACCCGCAAGGTTTAAGAGAATGCGCTTTTTGCCCTCTTCGAGCAATCTTCGGATGGCGGTGCGTAGCGCGACGCTTCCTTCACCGATAGTTATCTTCCCGCTCATGTCAAGCACGGTTACATCTCCGGCTTGACGCTCGTTGATATTCAACTCAGCCATTTGAGAAATCTCCTTTATGCAATTGCGATTAACGTCGCTTGAGCATGCGCACCGTTGTACCACCGCCGGGTCTTATCGACCAGTCGACTTCATCCATAAAGGTGCGCATAAAAAAGATGCCACGGCCCGAGGTCTTTAAGATGTTCTCTTGTACTGTTGGATCTGGGACTTCTTCCGGGTTGAACCCTGGCCCCTGGTCGTGCACGCTGATTTCCACAGCGTCAGGCGAGCTCTTCAAAATGATGTCTACGACCTTGCCTTCATCCTGACGATTGCCATGAAGCACTGCGTTCGTTACGGCCTCGCGCACGGCCATATCGATACCAAGCGCAGCATCATCACTGATGCCTGAACGGCCAACAAAATCAGCAACCGCGGCGGCCGCGGTAGCAACCGTGTCAATGCGGCTGGGGAAAGTTAGCTCCGTCGTCTCTACTACGGCCACAACTCTTATGCATGACCTCTCCGAAAGCCACTGCGCGAGGACTCGGGCTGCTTTCTAATACCATCACACACTTATCAGAAGTCCGAGGGTGTACCATGCTGGATGTGGGGATGTCAAGAATCAGCGCGTCTTTATGGGTCCATAAGACTATACAATAAAGCCAAGCCCTTTCAGCGTTCGATCGAGCTCCTCTAAATCGAGCGGCTTGCTGAGATATTTGTTGCAGCCGGTTTCCAGGGCCGCTTGCTCCATGCCGTAGACGTCGTAGGCAGTTATCGCAACGATTGGTACTTTATCGCCGTTGCCCTCGAGCTTGCGGAAGTTCTTCACAGTTTCCAACCCATCCAGAACAGGCATATTAAGATCAATAACGATAAGGCTGGGATGATATCGTTTTGCCATTTCGAGTGCCTGTTTGCCGTCTTCGGCTTCAACAACACGGTAGCCTTTCAATTCAAAGGCCCGCTTGAGCATAATGCGGGTGTCCGACGAATCTTCAGCCACCAGCACTGTTGGGTTAATTATTGAAGACACAGCGTTCCACATCAGGCGTAAACACCTTACTGCTACCCAGCTTGTTTAAGGGGGAAAACCCGTCCTGAGGGGAATCGCGTTCGGGGATGATTACTTATAACATATTAAATCCGTTCTGTCCGCCAGCAGACAAAGATTCATGACACTCGTGCCAGCACGTCGAATTGTCGGACGACTAAGATTGCCGGGAGATAAATCGATCTCTCACCGGGCCGCACTTATCGCCGCCCTGGCTTCGGGAAGTTCTGAGATTTCAAACTTTTCCACCGCTCGTGACTGCGCCTCAACAATCGCCTGCCTCGGGATTCTCGGCATTTCCGTCGAGCACCGGGACGGCAAACTGGTCTTCGCCGGTAGTGAAAAACTGACAAAGCCCAGCAAGCCACTCGATTGCGGTAACAGCGGTTCAACCTTACGC
>JBKPJS010000245.1:0-15263 GCA_046730815.1 Acidobacteriota bacterium | reverse complement strand
CTACACCTGTTGCTTCCCCGGCAGGAACTTCCGGCAACGGCAAGTACATAGCTTTTCCATTCAACATGCCACCTGAGATTGGTCCGCGCTTGGCGTTTGGCTGTCCGGGGGTTGGCGGTTGATTGCTCGCGGCCGCGGCGGGAGCGCCTGGCTCCGTGTTTCCCTCTGTTGCGGCGGGCTGATTAGTATTAGCCTCGCCCTCCGGCTGGACCCGATTTCGCGCGTTAGCGTCAGGAGTTTGTCCCGCGGTCGCGTTTTGATCATCGGCCGCAACTTTTGGTTGTTCAATCTGTCGCTCAGGCAATACGAACGAGCTCAAAAATTTTTCCTCCAGAGCTTCATCCTTTTTATTATTGAGCGCAACGATTGCGTAGAAACGTTTGCGGGTGACAAAGGCGTTTACAGATCCGCTGAGATCGCCGAGCATCAATTTATAGGTTCTACCGGTGTAGCCTTTGAACGGTCGACTGGTCACCAGAATGAGCTTGGCAGCAGTCTCTTTCGAGCGAACCTTGGATGGGAAAAAATTCTTGAACGCGTCGATGTAGGAATTGAATCTTGCGAACTCTGTGTATTGTGTAGGGTCCGATTTGATGCCGCTTAATGAAGCGATGGCGAGGACCGGTCCGGCCGACGATGTCGCCATGTACAACCGGGCCTTCAGTTCCATCTTGTGATACGGGAATGTAGTTGACTCCGTGGTCGGGTTTTTCGGCATTGAGACCGTGAATTCTTCGCCTTCGGGACTGAGCGTCTCCCATTCAGTCCAAGCCTCTTTTTGAGCTTGCGCCGACAGCGGCAGCGCCGTTAAAAGTGAAATCGCAAGCGCCAAATGTAAACGACGAAAGTGCATGTCATTACCTCCTCGATTTGTATTGACCACGTGGAGTGCTGACTCAGCCGCTGAATCAGTTTGGTTGTCGCGACTCTAGTCTGCGCGCTGGGACACTGTCAAGTGTGAAGAAATAGCTACAAAAGACACGAACAACATACGAATCTTCGTGGTTGAGCTCATGTCGATACCTTTGCGCTCTTAGCCTTTTCCATTTCCACTAAAACTCTACGAAGAATCTTTCCGGACGGCGACTTGGGTATCTTCTCGACGAATTCGAGATGCCGGATCTTTTTGTGCGGCGCGACTCGTTCCGCCACGAATTCAAGAATCGCCTGGGGCTCTGCCGGCTGTCGCAACACAATTATTCCCTTTGGCACTTCGCCTGCCTCCTCGTCGGGATAGGGAATTACCGCAGCATCCGCAACACAGGGATGAGTCAGCAACACGGCTTCGAGTTCCGCCGGTGGAACTTGCAAACCCTTATACTTGATCAACTCCTTCGCGCGATCCACGATGAAGAAGTATCCGTCTTCGTCAGCGTAGCCAATGTCGCCGGTGTGAAGCCAACCTTCGGCGTCGATAGTTTGCGCAGTCGCGTCAGGCCGGTTGAGATAGCCTTTCATCACCTGTGGACCGCGCACGCAGACCTCGCCTCTCTCTCCCGGACCAAGAGGTTGGCCAGTTTCGAGATCGATGATCTTGCACTCGGTGTTCGGCGCGGCAACGCCAACCGAGCCAAACTTACTGACCAGCGGCGGCGCAGGCGATGAATGAGTGACCGGACTGGTTTCAGTCAAGCCGTAGCCCTGACGAACGTTACACCCGAGACGGTCCATGCAGGCGCGCGTCAGGTCTTCGCCCAGAGGCGCAGCGCCGGAAAAGATCGTGTTGAGCTTGGGCAGTTTGTAGTTGTCAACAATCGGATTCTTACTCAGACTCAACACGATCGGCGGCACCAGATGCGCAAGGCTCACTTCGTAGTCCTGAACTGCTTTCAGGAACGACTCCAACTCAAAGCGCGGCATCATCACGATCGTCGTGCCACTATAAAGGCCCATGTTCAAAACTACGACGAGACCGTAGATATGAAACAGTGGCAGCACGCAGATCAAAGTGTCAGTGTCGGTAAAATAGCAGAGCCCTTCCATCTGTCGGATATTAGCGACGAGGTTGTAATGCGTAAGCATCACGCCCTTGGGCAGTCCGGTCGTACCACTTGAGTAAGGAAGCGCGACGAGATCTTCCAGCGGATCGATCTGGACCTGCTCGGCGCGTCCATTGTCGATCAAAAGCGAATCGAATGAAGTGGCGCCCTCCGCGGAGCCGAATACAAAAAGTTCTTCAATGCCGGCTTCGTGTGCTTCGCTGGTCTTTTCAGCGCAGGCGGGCACGGTCACCAGGAAGCGAGCGCCTGAGTCTTTGAGCTGCTGCGCAATTTCATGCTTCGTGTAAAGCGGATTGATTGGCGTAACGATTCCACCCAGAGTCGCAATAGCATGAAAGGCGATGGCATACTCCGGACAGTTTGGACTCAAGATGCCGAACACGTCGCCTTTCTTAAAACCGCGCTCAGAAAGATTGTGGGCCACGATGCTGATTGAGTCGGCGAGTTGCGCGTAAGTAACTGTCCTGCCGGTTGGACCCTCGATCAGCGCAGGCTTGTTGGCTAGTGCTTTTGCGCGATGCAGCACGAAAGGCGTAAGCGCAGTTTTCGGGATCGAAACGTCAGGATAGGGGCCTTTGATTATCATTGGGTTGAGCCGGGATCTAAATTATTATCGACAGCCTTATCCACAGATTACACAGATTTCACTGAAAAGAGAAAGAAAATGTCTGCAACCGGCAATCGTCCCCGTAACATCGTCTGCCTTGCGACCTATTTCAAGGGCGCTGAATTCGTTCGTGAATGCAAAGAGCATGGCTGCCATGTTGTTTTGATCACTAAAGAGAAGATGCTCGGGGAAGATTGGCCGCGCGAGAGTCTCGACGACCTGATTGCGGTGCCCAACGATGCCGGCCCACCGCTGTTCATCGATCTGCTGGCTTTCCTGGCGCGCAAGACGAAGATAGATCGAGTGATTGCGCTCGAGGAGTTTGACGTTGTTACCGCTGCTCTGATGCGTGAGCATTTGTGTCTGCCGGGTTTGAGCAGTTCGGGAGCAAAGATCTTTCGCGACAAGCTGTCCATGGCGGTTCATAGCCAGCGAGCGGGAATCAACGTGCCTGAGTTTGTTCCACTCGTCAATGCAGAGGAAGTTGACGAGTTCATGAAACGCGTGACTGGACCATGGGTCATCAAGCCGCGTTCGGATGTTTCTGCCATTGGAATTCGCAAAGTTACAGAACCTCAGGAGGTATGGCGCGCGATTGAAGAAATGAACGAGCGCCAGAATCTGCGTGAGCGCGCGTCGTATTACGTGCTCGCACGTTTCATTCCGGGCGAGGTGTTTCACGTCGATTCTGTAGTTAACGATGGCAAGGTTGTATTCGCCGGAGTCAATCAATACGGACGTCCACCGATGCAGGTGGCACATCAGGGTGGCGCCTATATTTCGCGTACGCTCGAACGTGGCTCAATGGACGAAAAGACACTCCTGGAGACGAACAAAAAATTGATTCGCGCGCTGGGTTTGGAGCGTGGGGCGGCGCACTCGGAGTTCATTAAGAGCGAGGCTGATGGAAAATTTTACTTTCTCGAGATTGCGGCGCGAGTCGGGGGCGCCTACATCGCTGATGTGCTCGAGGCAGCATCGGGCATCAATCTCTGGCGCGAGTGGGCCAGGTTAGAGATCGTCGACGGAAAAGCAACCGCGAAAATCAGACCATTGCGTAAGGAGTATGCAGGAATAATATTGTCACTTGCGAAACAAGAGCAGCCCGACACATCTGCATACGTCGACAAAGAGGTCGTCTATCGTGTTAATAAGCGACATCATGCGGGATTGATCGTCCGCTCCCAACGCTTGGAGCGGGTCAATGAATTGCTTGACGAATACGGGCAACGCTTTGCGGAAGACTTCGTCGCCGTCGCGCCGCCACCAGAAAGACCGGAATGAGCCACAGATATACACGGATGAATACGGATGATCTGCCTATATCCGCGTTAATCTGTGGCTGAAACTGGTTGCAAATATTTATCCAGCCAGTCGAGGACGGTGTGGTACCAGAATTGGGAGTTTTGTGGTTTCAACACCCAGTGGCCCTCGTCCGGGAATATCAATAGCTTCGAGTCGATACCTTTGCGTTGCACTGCCGTGAACAGTTGCATTCCTTCACCGATCGGCACGCGATAGTCCAGCTCGCCGTGAATGATCAGGATCGGCGTATTGAAGTTCTGCACGAACTTGTGCGGCGACCAGCGGCTGTACATTGCCGGATTGGTCCAGGCTGATCCTTTAAACTCCCACTCCGGAAACCATAGTTCCTCAGTCGTGCCGTACATGCTTTCGAGGTTGTAAACGCCATCGTGCGACACGAGCACCTTAAACCGAAATCGCGGATCGTTGTTGTGCCCGAGAATCCAGTTGACCATGTAGCCGCCATAACTGGCGCCGGCCGCGCCGACGCGATTCCGATCTATAAACGAGTTGCGGCGTAGAACGTCAGCAACTCCGTTCATGATGTCGACATAAGCTTTCCCGCCCCAGTCGCCGCTGATCTCGTTCACCAACTGCTGCCCGTATCCCGTCGAGCCACGCGGATTCGGTAAAAAGGCAACATAACCGGCATTCGCAAATACTTGCGGGTTCCAACGATAACCCCAGTTGTCGTTCCACGCGCCTTGTGGTCCGCCATGAATCAGCACAATCAAAGGATACTTTTTACTCGCATCGAAATTCGTGGGCTTCACGATGTAGCCATGGATCTTTTTGCCAACGGCTCCGGTCCATTCCACTTCTTCCGCAGGCTTCAGATTCGCTCGGCTCATCAACTGCGAATTCACCGAAGTCAATGCTGTCAATCCCGTGCCATCGACGTTCGACCTGTAGATCTCCGCGGGTGATGCCATTGAACTGGACGCGAAGACAAACGCTTCGCCGTCAGGCGTAATCCGAACGTCGCTGGCAAAAACATTCGACACGATCTTCTGCGGTACACCGCCGCCAAAAGGAATGCGAAAGATCGGACTCTTGCCGCGCTCTCCGGCGGTGAAGTAGATGAACTTTCCATCGGGCGAAACAACCAACTCGTCAACTTGCTGATCGAATCCCTTCGTTAGCTCGACGCTCGTTCCATTAGCGCGGTTGTAGGCCATCAAGCGCCAGCGATCCGCTTCAAAACCCGCGGTCACCTGCGAACGATACAGGATAAACTTTCCATCTCGCGTGTAGAAGATTGGTCCAGCATCGTAGCCGCGGTTTGTAACGGTGATGTTCTTTGCTGGTCCACCAGCCAGCGGCATCACGAAGATGTCGCTATTGGTCGAAATGGCTTCGACCTTGTCCGGGTTGCGGAGGTAAGCGATCTCAGACGAGTCGGGCGAGAATGCGTAATTGACGCCCGAACTCGCTGCATAAGGCGGTGAGTCAAAGTCGCCTGTTGTAAGCTCGCGGGCTGTTCCACCTTTACTCGATACGACGAAAACATGCGTGCGCTTCACGTCGCGCCACTCATCCCAATGTTTGTAGAGCAAACGCGTAACGACGTGGGCTTTGACCTTGTTGCTCTCCGCTTGCTCATTTCGCTTCTTGTTGCACTCATCGTTGTTGCAGTCCGGGTACACGTCGGACGTGAACGCGATCCACTTTCCATCTGGTGACCAAACTGGCGCCGCGGCGTCAGTTGAGATTTTGGTGATCTGATCTTTGTTGTCGCCGTCGTTGTCCATCACCCAGACCTGAAAGCCGTTCGTGTACGCAATCTTTTTTCCGTCAGGGGACCAGCGCGGGGCGGTTGACGAAGTCTCGCCATTGGTCAACTGTTTCATTCCGCCGCCTTCGATGGACATCACGTAGATTTGCGTAACAACTTTGTTCGCGTTGAAGTTCACATCGCCGACCGTGAAAGCAACATGCTTACCGTCAGGAGAAACTTGCGGATCACCGACCCGCCGGACCTTGAGCAGGTCTTCGATTGTATACGTTCGGTTTTGCGCCGCGGCGAGCGAGCATAAACCAACTACCAAGACGACAACGACAGCAACAAAACGCTTCATGGATCTTCCTCGAACAGATGGATTTTGAATCAATTGGGAAAGCGCGAGTATTATTGCACCAACCGCTAAAATGAGCCACAGATGAACACGGAGAAATACGGATCGGCAAATCAAAAACTATGATTCGTCGCATCATTGTAGCCCTGGTAAGGCTGGCGCTCAGGATTTACTTCCAGCGTATTGAGGTCACAGGTCTAGAACACGTCCCACTCGAAACCCCGGTCATTTTCGTACTCAATCATCCCAATGCTCTGGTCGATCCGGTGTTCCTGCTTTGTCTCGCGCCGAGACAAGTCTCGTTTCTCGCCAAGGCTCCGCTTTTCCGGATGCCGGTCATCGGTTACCTCGTTAAGGCACTCGACTCACTGCCCGTTTACCGGAGACAAGACGAAGGCCAGGATGTGACGAAGAACCAGGAGACTTTCGTTGCGGCGCGGAAACTCCTGGCCCGCGGGGGAACTATTGGTATCTGTCCCGAAGGTATTTCGCACGATAAGCCGGGCCTGCAGCCGATTAAGACTGGCGCTGCGCGCATCTCGCTGGCGGCAGTCTCGACCGGCGAAGTCTCGAATCTGAAGATCGTTCCCGCCGGACTTTATTACACCTCAAAAACCAGATTTCGTAGTGATGCCTTGCTTTACTTTGGAGCTCCGATAGGCGTCGAGCCGGTAAAACTCGAATTTGACGGCACTCCTCCACGCGAAGCCGTTCGCGAGCTCTCGAGCAAAATCGAAAGAGCACTTCGCCACGTGATTCTCGACGCGAAGCACGAGGAAGAGTTGCAGACGACCGCGCGCGCCGAACGAATCTTCTCATCTGAGCGGTACGAAGGTGTTGGCGACAGCTTGACGGACGAGTTGCGCCTACAGCAAAGATTTATCAAGGCCTACCCAGTTCTCCAGGAACGTCAGCCGGAGCGCCTGCGCAAGCTCGAGACAAGAATGATTCGCTTCGAAGAAGAATTGAAACAGGCGGGCTTCGATCCTGATGAGTTATCGCCTCCTGGCTCCACGCTGAGGGTGTTCGCGAGTATCGTGAAGAGGTTGGTTCTATTTCTTTTGATGCTTGGACCAGCAGTTGTGGGGACGGTAGCGCATTACGCGGCTTACAAACTCGGCGGCCTACTCGCGACGCGATTATCGCGAGATTCAGAGGACGTAATCTCGACGGTCAAGATCATTTCAGCCATGCTGCTGTTTCCACTGACCTGGATCGTTCTGACAGTTCTTGCTTACGTGTATTTCGGTTGGATAGCCGCCGTGCTGACGTTGATCGTGATTCCGTTCTCCGGTTATGTCGCGATTGTTTTCTTCGAAGAACTGGAGAAGTCTGTAGCTGGCGTGCGCGTGTTGACCTTCTTTCTGGTGCGAAGGCGTTTCTTTGTCAGACTGCTGGCCGAGCGAAAAGCTATTCGGAATGAAATCATTGCGCTCGGCAAAGAAACCCCGATAGCCAGTGAATGAATCGGTAGCGTGAGTAAAAAGGGGGAATCGTTGAGCGAGGAAGCGATTTATTTCTTACGTGCCTTCTTCGAACCCTTGCTCGTGGATTTTTTCTTAGTACTCGTAGTACTTCTGGTACCTTTAGCACTTCTACTACTTCGACTACTGCCGGACCTGACCGACCTTCCCTTGCGGCCTTCGCTCGTTAGTTTTCCTGCCTCCATTAGTTGCTCATAAGCTCCGCGAACAACATTGCGTGCGACGTTTAGTGTGTTGGCGAGTTCGCGTTCGCTGGGAAGCAGACTTCCGGCAGCCAACGCGCCTGCGTCAATTAACGCATCCAGTTGTTCACGAATCTGCCGGGTCATCGACTCCGGTCGTTTTCGGTTGACACGAACATTTAGTTTCGTTGCCACGTTCTTTGACTCCCTTCAATAGACCAGTTTAGTTATGGGGGTTCGTCAAGGATTCTATGCAGCGACAATATGAGTGTCAAACAGTTTCCTGCCGCGTATGAAAAGGTTAGACCACCGTGAACTTGTTGTGATAGTGCGGCTACCGCGAAGGCATAATTAGACCATGCTTCCGGAGGATCTCCACCGTACGGTCCAACGGCAGCGCCTCGACCGTATGGCCCCTGCCGGTGGTCGTCGTGGCCCTAAACAGGGAATTGTAGATTGCCTCTTCAGTGGCTTCGATCGCGGCCAGGAAGAGCGGAGACATGGCGTCGTTGACGAGTGTTTTGAGATTTCTGGGGACGTTTCGCTCGCTCTGGTCTACAGTTTTGATACGAACATCGGCGGCCGTCGAAAACGCGATGGCGTAATCTCCGCTACCGTTACTGCCGGCGGCACCGGTTTTTGCGAGGCCCATGATCGCGCGCGCCGCCAGACGGCCCAAGTTTCTCGCGTCGAGCGGGGCGTCAGTCGCAATCACGATGATAATTGAGCCGTCGGGGCTACTTGGTTCGGTGAGTTCGTCCTTTAAATAATAGCGGCCCAGTTCCTGGCCTACCGGAGCGCCGTTGATGGTCAAGACTCCCCCAAAGTTTGTCTGCACTAACACGCCGAGTGTGAAGCCACCCAGCCGTTGCGGAAGTTTGCGGGATGCCGTGCCGATGCCTCCCTTAAAACCAAAAGCGACAGTCCCGGTGCCCGCTCCCACCGAGCCTTCGGCCACTACACCACTTTTAGCGCCTTTGATCGCGGCCAGGACATCGTCGCGCGAAACGTGACGTCCCCGAATATCGTTGAGATAGCCGTCGTTCGTCTCCGCAACCAAAGGATTGACTGACTGGACTTTATCGTTTCCCGGTAACGACAGCATGTAATCGATCAGGAAATCGGCGACACGAGGCACACTCAAGGTAGAGGTCAAGAGTATCGGTGTTTCGATCTCACCCAACTCGTTGACCTGCGTTGAACCGGCGAGTTTGCCAAAGCCGTTGCCAACAAACACCGCCCCGGGCACCTTTTCCTGAAACAGATTTCCGCCGTGCGGGAGAATCGCAGTAACGCCGGTGCGAACGTTGTCACCACGGATCAAGGTCGTGTGACCGACCATCACGCCCTGAACGTCCGTGATAGCGTTGAGCCTGCCGGTCGGAAGGATGCCGACGTTTATTCCAAGTTCGCGAGCGCGGGGCCGGGATTGGTTCGTGGAAGTTGCCATTACAGAAGCAATGATAAGAATTGAGATTAGACTTTTCATTGTCCACAGATTTCACAAATTACACAGATCACTTTAATCTGCGTAATCTGCGGATGGGTTCTGCCGGCAAGTTTGCGTTCTGCCACGCTTCCCACCCGCCTAGCAGCGCTCGTGCTTTTGTCCATCCCGCTTGTCGAAGTTCCTGCGCCACACGGGCGCTGGTAGCTTCGTTTGGTCAAGCGCAGTAGGCGATGAGCCACGCCTCCTTCGGAAGATCGAGCTGACGAGCCTGGGCGACTACATTCTCGGGTGGCATGCGCACGGATCCCTCTGCCTGGAAGTCACTCGTATCGCGGCTGCGTTCGGTACGAACATCGAGAAGGATTACCTCCTCGCCCAATTTCCTTAGACGTTCCAATTCTTCGAGCGTGATGGTTTGCGCGCCTACTGACTGCTGTGAAGCCTCGATAACTGGAAGCACGCGCGCCTCTTTCAAAGGCTCAGGCGCTGGAGACTCTCCGGATTCACGTCTTCGACCAATGCGTGTCAGTAACATCGGGGTGCCGCCGTGAATCACCACTGATATCAGGACTACGAGAGCGCAGACCCGGAACAACATATCGCTGCCCGGCACTCCCACAAATACAGGCAACAATATCAACAGCAACGAGCTGAGCCCCCGTGGTCCATACCACGCAATCAGCAAGCGACCTCGCCGATCGACATTTGAGCCGAGCAGTGACATCAGGTAAACAGGGACGCGCACGAGTATCGCGAATGCGGCAAAGATCAGCGTTCGCGCGTCGAGTCCTGAGAAGCCACTCCAGATCAACGAACTGCCAAAGATCACGAACGTAAACAGCAACAACATCTCGGCGGTCACGCCGCCATACTCGATAAAGCAGTCGCAAAGCTCCACGTCCAGAGCGGCAATAGTTAACCCTGCCGCAAATGCCGCGAGAAAGCCGCTACCGTGTACGGCTTCGGCAGCGGCAAACGCGGAAAAGGCGACGCCGAGTGAGTAAAGCGATTCGTAATCGCGTCGCACACCGACGCGTTTGCGGATCAAGTCGAGTGCGGCGACTCCTATCAATCCGATGGCGACTCCGGCCCCTGGTCCGAGAATAAAGAGTTCCAAGCCCAGTTTCGCAAATCCACCGGCCTGATGATTAGCTAAAGCGATCGCGACTACTACGATTGGAAGCAGTACTACGTCGTTGAGTCCGCTTTCGAGCTGCAAACCCTGCCGAGTCTCGGGTGAAATGTCGCGCCGTCGCAGCAGCCCGCGAAGCAGGACGGGATCGGTCGAAGCCAGTGCCGCGCCAAGAATCGCCGCAGACGCGGGTGGAATTTGCAGCAGCCACCATGCAGCCAACGCAGTTAATGCGGCGACCACGATCGTTCCCGGTCCTAACATGCGAAAGGCCAGAGCGGCATTTCGTTTTACTTCGGAGATGTTGAGAGCTACGGCATCGGTGAATAGAACCAGAGTCAAACTCAGCGTGGCGACAACACGCAGGACCGGCGACTCGAGCGTCATGTCGAATACGCCAAGCCCTGACGGTCCAAGCGCCGCGCCGATACAGATAAAAACGGCGACTTGCGGCAAACCAGTCTTATCAATCAAGCCGGACAGCAGCGCCGACACGACAATCACGATGCCGATGATCGCGAGACCTGTAACCAGGGAGTCTGCAGCCATAGATGGGGCATGGTAACGGAAGCCACAAAGAAGCACAAAAAGCACAAACGAATTAGCAAAAGCATTCGTGCTGCTTGGGCCGCTTTGTGGCTTCGTCAATTTTCACTTGACAGAATCCACCACATGGCGTGAGATAAGCGGCCAGTAACCGCCTTTTCAAACCGACAAGTAAGGACCGCCAATGAACCTTTCGCTGCTGGATTGGACGGTAATCGCCGCATATTTCCTTTTCAATCTCGGTATAGGTCTCTATTACGCCCGGCGAGCAAGAGGCAGCACCAGCGAGTTTTTTCTGTCGGGACGCAACGTGCCCTGGTGGCTTGCGGGCACTTCAATGGTCGCTACGACCTTCGCGGCTGACACGCCACTCGCAGTAACGGGCTTCGTTGCTAAAAACGGAATCGCCGGTAACTGGCTCTGGTGGAACTTCGTCATGAGCGGAATGCTCACCGTCTTTCTTTACGCGAGACTCTGGCGGCGGGCCGGCGTGATGACGGACATTGAGTTTGCTGAGCTTCGTTACTCCGGCAAGCCTGCGGCGTTCCTTCGCGGCTTTCGTGCGTTGTACCTCGGCCTGCCCATCAATTGCATCATTCTCGGTTGGGTTAACCTCGCGATGGTGAAGATTCTCGAAATCACGCTTGGTGTAAGCAAGACGGGCGCGATACTGATAGTGATCGGAATGTTGATGTTCACTGCGTTCTACACCGCGATCTCGGGTTTGTGGGGCGTGCTGGTCACCGATCTCTTTCAGTTTGCTTTGAAGATGGCAATGGTCATCGTGCTGGCGATTCTCGCAGTCAACGCGGTTGGCGGAATCGATCAGTTGAAGACGAAGATCAGTGCCATGGATGCTGCGGCTGGATCTGGATCTCGGCTCGTTTTCTTCCCGGAATTCGATTCCGTCTGGATGCCTGCGATAACCTTGTTTGTTTACCTGGGAGTAATCTGGTGGTCCACCTGGTATCCCGGCGCTGAACCGGGCGGCGGCGGTTACGTCGCTCAACGCATCTTCTCCGCAAAGAATGAGAGGCACGGACTGCTGGCGACGCTCTGGTTCAACATCGCCCACTATGCTCTACGTCCGTGGCCCTGGATTTTGACGGCACTCGCTTCGCTAATTCTTTACCCCGGCCTCGTCGACAAGGAAGCGGGTTATATCAAAACACTGTTGGATCCAAATGTGTTTCCAACCTACTTACGTGGTTTCATGTTGGCGGCATTCGCGGCGGCTTACATGTCGACGATCGGCACGCAATTAAACTGGGGTGCGTCGTACGTCATCAACGACTTCTACCGGCGATTCATAAAGCGCGCGGGCACAGAGAAACACTACGTCATAGCTTCTCAGCTCGTGACGGTGTTGCTAATGATCGCGTCGCTGATCGTTACTTTTTATATGGAGTCGATCGGCGGAGCATGGAAACTACTCCTCGTAACAGGAGCCGGAACGGGAACAGTGTTGCTGTTGCGATGGTTCTGGTGGCGAATAAACGCCTGGTCCGAAGTGTCTGCAATGATCTGCGCGGCCGTCGTCTCGATCTTCCTGCAAGTGGTATTGAAATGGGATAGCGATCGTCCGAGAGACTTTGCTTACCTGATGTTGGTAACAGTTGCGATAACGAGTGTTGTCTGGATCGCAGTCACAATGCTGACTCGAGCAGAGCCGGTCGAGAAACTTGTTGCTTTCTATCAGCGTGTCCAGCCTGAAGGACCAGGTTGGAACGCAATTGCCGCCAAAGCTGGACTTGCAGCCTCGCACGCGCAGGGAAGTCTGTCGCTGCAGTTTGTGAATTGGATTCTCGGCTGTATCTTGATTTATGGCTCACTGTTTGGGATTGGCAAATTGATTTTCAAGGAGTGGGGCCTGGGATTCCTGTACCTGTTTGTAGCGATTGTGGCGGGAGTGCTGATCTCGAGGAACCTTTCACGAGGAGAGATGACCGAGGAGCCGCTCCGTCTTGAACATGCCGAAGAACCCGTCTAATGAGAGCCTGGTCTTTGCCGTCGATCTGGGGGGCACGCATCTACGAGTAGCTCTCGTCGACGATACCGGAACAATCCTTGAACAATTGAAGCAGGAGACTCCGAAAGGAGATTCTGCTGAATCGATCGTCGATGCTCTTGTGAGCGCCGCCGAGAAATGGAATTCCGATCAACGATCCATCGTTGCCGCTTCGATAATGGTGCCGGGCGCTGTTGACTGCGCGAAAGCTGTCGTAGTTCAAGCTCCAAACCTTCCTTCGTTAGTCAACTTCGGATTAAAAGCAGAATTGGAGCGACGGCTAGGCTGGCCCGTCTTGCTCGAGAACGACGCGAACGCCGCCGCAGTTGGAGAGATGTGGTTGGGCGCGGCGCGTTGCTGTCATGATGTGATCAGTGTAACGCTCGGGACTGGGGTGGGTGGTGGTGTCATTCTCGATGGCAAGTTGTGGCGCGGCGCGCATGGGTCCGCGGGTGAGATCGGACATACGACGGTAGATCCGTTCAGCGGATTGAAATGCAAGTGTGGCAACACAGGTTGCCTGGAGTTGTTTGCTTCTGCGACTGCAATCGTGCGTATGACTCGTGAAGATTTGTCCTTGTTTCCTGAATCTGTTTTGAAGACGGGTGAGTTGAGCGCGGTGAAGGTGTACGAGGCGGGACGAAACGGTGATGAACTTGCGCTCGCGGTGTTCAGACGGTTTGGAATGTATCTCGGAATAGGTTTAGCGAACCTGATTAATCTGATCGATCCGCAAATTATTGTACTGACGGGTGGAGCAGTGAATGGCTGGGACCTGTTTGCTCCGGAGATGTACCGGCAAGTGGGCGAGCGCGCATTTCGTGCAACGGCTCAGCAGGTGAAGATCGCGCGAGCGGAGTGTGGCGACAACGCGGGCCTGCTGGGCGCCGCACGGCTCGGGTTTGAGGCAGGATTACAGGATTTTCAAGATTGAAGAGGATTTATTACATGCATTAGGTTAATCCTGTAAATTCTGTTAATCCTGTCAAAGTATGACTGCTCTTGTAGTTCATGGCCATTTTTATCAGCCTCCGCGCGAGAATCCCTGGACCGGTGAAGTTGAAACGGAACCGAGTGCCGCGCCTTACCACGATTGGAACGAACGTGTTCACGCCGAGTGCTACGCTCCGAATGTTGTCAACTACCCGAACATCAGCTTCAACTTTGGACCCACGTTGCTGACGTGGCTCGAACGCCATCATCTCGATACTTACGAGAAAATCTTAGCGGCCGATAAAGCGAGTGCTGCTCGACGCAGTGGTCACGGAAACGCTATTGCGCAGGCTTACGGCCACGCGATTCTGCCGCTTTGCAATGCCCGCGATCGCGTTACGCAAATCGTCTGGGGCCTGGCAGATTTTCGCTATCGCTTTAGTCGTGAGGCGGAAGCACTCTGGCTGCCTGAGACTGCGGCCAACGACGAAGTTCTCGCGCTGCTCATCGATCAAGGAATGCGTTACGTCATTCTGTCCCCGAACCAGGCGAAGGGCAGAGTCGATACTTCTAAGCCTTACCTCTTTCGACATCCGGATGGATCGGACCGTTCGTTGGCGGTCTTCTTCTACAATGGACCATTGGCACAAGCGATTGCATTCGAGAAAGCCTTGAGTTCGAGCCGAGAGTTAGTGGACAAATTCATCCGCGCCGCCGCAGGGGGAGATCTCGTGAATGTAGCGACGGATGGCGAAACGTATGGCCACCACTTCAAATTTGGTGATCTCTGTTTGGCCCACGCGCTGGAAATTGAGGCGAAGCAAGCGGGTTTCTGGATCACGAATTATGGTGAGTATCTCGACAGTCATCCACCGGAATCGGAAGTAGAGATTGATAACGGGGCGGACGGAGAAGGCAGTTCGTGGAGTTGTGTACATGGACTCGGACGCTGGTCGCGAGATTGCGGTTGTCACACCGGCGGCGAGCCTGGCTGGAACCAATCCTGGCGCAAGCCGTTGCGCGAGGCGCTTAATTTTCTTCGCGACGATAGCGTGATCAAGTTTGAAAATCTTGGCAGCGAATTATTGCGCGATCCGTGGGCTGCGCGAAACGACTACATATCGGTAATTTTGGATGAACGTCGTGGGCGCGATGAGTTCTTCGCCAGGCACGCACTTCGTCCGCTCGACGAGCCTCGTGCGCTGAAGTTGCTCGAAATGCAGCGAAGTGCACTTTTGATGTTTACCAGTTGCGGCTGGTTCTTCTCCGATCTCGCCGGCATCGAAACGATCCAGGTGATGCGCTACGCGGCACGGGTCATTGATTTGCAAAATCAGTTGGGCCTCGAACCTCCGCAAAAACGTTTTCTGGAGATGATGGCTGACGCGAAGAGTAACGATCCGGAAAAGGGCAACGGAGCCGATATCTTTTTACGCGCTGCTCGACCGTGATTGTAGGGGTGGCCCACCGGGGCCACCCGGGTTCGAATACAATACCGGTGGGCACCGGTGGCCCCCCCCAAAAAAAATAAACAAAAATTT
>JBKPJS010000244.1:0-2963 GCA_046730815.1 Acidobacteriota bacterium | reverse complement strand
GCAGTCATGTTCTGCGGCGGTTGTTGTTCTGAAGCTCTAACTAACCACTGTTCGAATTCCTGCAGTATCGGCTCCACCTTGCTTAGCGGTTGTTGTTTCGCGCTTACAAGTCGTTCTGGTTTCGCCTTCTCCAGTTTCGTATGGAGGCCGAGCATCTTCGCGCGGATCACTTCCAGTTTGCTCCGCATCATCGGCTTCATCGCAGGAGGTACGGACTTAACCTTACGAATACTCGCGCGCATGGCTTTCGCCGCTCTCATCACGGCTGTCAAACGTTTACCTGGTTCAGACTGCGAGACTTCTTCGATGCGTTTATCGAATGTGGTCAACGCATCGAGAACGTTTGCGGCGGCGGTTGCGTCCGCAGGTGGGGCTAACTGACCTCCAATCGGTTCCGTATGCAGTGCGATCCATGCCGCGCGGTTCGAACCATGCTTCAACGCCAGCACACGCCAGGCGCCGCGTTTCAATGTTTCGTTTCCTCCCGCTGCGTTAGTTTCCTGCCAGAATGTCGCGCCACTCTCGAGCTCGGAGTTTGTCAGTGCGGGTTCATGCGTTTCGACTGCGATATCGTCAGGAAAGATTCGCACCCACAATTCGTAGACCGTCACAGTTCCCAACATCAGCGCGATATCAGCGTCGCGCCAGGTTGCCGGAACTTCCGCGTCCAGTGATCGATCGTCGCTACGGACGGCACTAATTGCTTTTTCCAGCTTGGCCACGGCGGCGCGCAGTTGTTTACCCTGAACCGCGACTGCCTTCAGTACCTCACCACCTCCAGCAGTTCCCTTTTCCACCGCCATTGCAAGTTCATCGATGAGAGGATGAACTTTAGTAACGAGCTCCAGAAGCTCTGTCTTGTAATCGCCGGGGAGCAGCGCCATCCCGTCGACGTCTGCTATCGCTCTGCCGATGGAGTCGGTGATTTCTTTTGCAAGCTGCGAGGTCCGATCCAATCGCGCTTTTGTGCCTGATGCGGCGACCAGCGCTGTTATGGTTTCCGAGAGCCATGTGCGCACGCGTTCAAACGATTCAGCGGAGTCAATTAGGCGCGAAAACGGCATTGGCTGGCTCTTACTAGTTCGCTCCACGGTCCCCCTCACCGAAATCGTTTGTTCCGCTGTCGGAAGCCGTTTGCGCGCGCGAAGCCGGTCCACCATCGCCAGCGCCGGGACCAGTCGTTGGTTGAGCTGGTCCAGGGTGGGTGTGAAGAACGCGTGCAACACTTTGAACTGGTTTTGAAGTCGCGCGCGCTGAAAAGGTGAGCGAAGCCTGGCAATCGACTCCAGCGCCGTGTTAAACGCTACGGAGCCTCGCTCCAGGAGTTTTTTCAGTGCTTTCGCTTCGGCTGCGTTGCCGTCAGCAGCATCGCGCCAGTTGTGTTGTACCTCCGTTGCGGCCTCGGTGGCAGTCGCGATGTTCTGTTCTATAAGCGCGTACAACTTTAGTTCGACATTGCGCTTGATTTTCTTTTGTTCCTTGACCGGCATGCCTTTGAGGTTCGTCGAAAAATCCGTAGTCGCGATTTTCTCAACGGACTCAACCACAGTCGTTAGAGGTGCGGCGAGTTCTCTTGTGCCTGACACGCTGCTTGTACGAGCCACTTCGCGTCGCACAAAACGCGTTTCGATCCTTACGGGAAACAGCACGAACGGCGTGTCGTCCGGGAGCGCGGTGACGCTCGCTTTAATTCCATCAATGACCGCGACATTGTCGCCGACGGGATCTGCGCGAATATTGTTAAGACTCATGGGAGCATCTCCTCCGCATGTCGCGCGTACAAGATGGGCGATTGAAAAAGAATATAGGCCATGTCAGCGGACGTGCGGCCCCACTGCGCCGCGGACGCCGTTGTGGGTTGAAGCGCCGCGTTGGCTGCGATATTGATGTGAGTCGTTTGGTTGGGAAACTGAAGGGCGCCCCACGAAAGATCATTCCACGTGACCAGCCCTTGCGGCGGAGCCGATGCATCCAATCCGAATCGAACTTGCCCCGGCCGTTCCTTGAAGACAAAAAACCAACCCGGACTCGCGGGTACCGGATCCGATGGATTCAAACGCCTGTGACCACGCGCTACAGTTTTCGAAAGATTGAAACCAACGATCGTTACATCAGGATCGAGTCGCGCCTGGAACGACGGAAACTTTACCGCTCCGTTTACTTTGAGCCTCCGCGCAAGGAGCGGATCGTTGTTGGTCCAATCCGCTTCCTGAGCATAGATAACGGTACTCGGATACTTCAGCAGCAGTTCACCGCGAACAACCAGCACCAGCGTCTCCGGCTGTATCACGAATTGGCTGCCGAGCTGGTTGGTCCACTGGTCCATCGGTTTAATGTCCGCGCGACTGGGCGCGCCGACAGCATCGTGCGTGTCCCAGAAGACGCGAAAGTAAGTTCCGCGCAGATCGGTCGGATACTCACGCCACAAAAGCTCACCGGCCATCGCATGATTCAGTCCCGCCATGTAGGCCTCTACAAATCGCTGATTCGGTTCCATCAGTGTGAGTGTATCCTTCGGCAGATCCGACGCGTTTGGCAGGATGTAATCCTGAGAGAGCTTGCGTAGGTGCTCGAACATCGCGTCGGGAAAGACCGGATGGGCCATTACTGGACGCGCTCGGCGCGGCGAATCCACATCGCGCGTGCTGACGATTTCGTTAACGCCCGGGAGAACTGACGTAATTCGCTTCACGGCAACTCGATTCGGTCGCATTTGCTGGAGCACGGAATCAGCCAGCATCGGTACACCAGTCAAGGCGACTCGGGGCGGCGGCTGTGGTCTGCCGGTAAGAATTTCCGTGCGAAACTGTTGTAGATCGGCTTGATACTGTTGCGTGTCATTAACGTCAGTCGTGCGAGCGATCTCGCTGCCCGGCCGCGGCGTATCGGTAAGCGCTGTGACCCCACGATAGGTCTTACCGGCAATCTGAACACCGAACTGTGGTTCGAAGATGGCGTGGGGC